>NZ_JAGQEG010000072.1 GCF_018305005.1 Collimonas silvisoli | reverse complement strand
CACTGATATTTTTTGGTTTGCAGGACGGCCGCCTGCTTGCCGCCCCGCCTGATCCTGATATCTACCTTAGTGCTTGCTGTTGCCGGCAGGGAGCAACGCTTCAGCTGGTGCAGCGCTGGCAAACAGATGCGCGCAATCGACTTTGTCGAATTCATAATGCTGACCGCAGAAATCGCAATCCACCGCCAGCTTGCCCAGATCGGCAAGCGCTTCTTCGATCTCGGGCTGGCCCAGCATTTTCAACATGTTGCCGACTTTCTCGCGTGAACAATTGCATTGAAAGCTGGGCTGCTGCGGTTCGAAAACACGGATGTTTTCTTCCCAGAACAGACGGCGCAACAGCGTCTGTATATCGGTAGACAGCATTTCTTCGGAGTGCAGGGTGCCGCCCAGCGCGAGGAAGCGATTCCATGTTTCCAGCTCATCGTTGAGCGGCACATCGATGCCGCCGTGAGTCGGCAACTTCTGCAACAGCAAACCGCGTGCAACTTTGTCGTCGGCTGCCAGCCACAGCTTGGTGTCCAGCTGTTCCGAGCGCAGCATGTAGTTTTCGATGACGGTGGCGATATTCTCGCCATCCAGCGGCACGATGCCTTGGTAAGCTTGCTGGCCCGGCATCTTGTCCTGCGGGTCGAGCGTGATTGCAAAACGTCCCTGGCCATTCAGATTGACCAGCTGCGACATGGTCGCATCGGCGTCGATCACAGCATCGGGCGCCAGCTTGGCGGTGGCGCGCATCTGCAGCTGCGAATCGCATTCGACCACCAGCAGCCGGATCGGGCCGTCGCCGTGAATCTGCATGACGATGACGCCGTTGAATTTCAGATTGGCAGTCAACAGTGCCGCTGCCGCCATCATTTCCCCCAGCAAGGTCTTGACCGGTGTCGGGTAATGGCGATGCGCCAGCACTTGCTGCCAGGTGCTGGACAGCTCCACCAGTTCGCCGCGTACGGCAGCGTTTTCAACCATGAATTTTTGCAGTGAATCGCCGTGCATATCGCCGATGTCCATCATCTTTGTTACGTCCATATTTTTATCCGCTTATGTGTTGCTCGTTACCCGATTTTCTTCAGGCTGGTTTTGTATTCTTGCCCACGTTCCATGTAATGCGCGGCGTTGCCCGCCAGCGCCGCAACATCTTGTTCGCTCAGGGTACGCACCGCTTTCGCGGGTGAACCGATAATCAGCGAGTTGTCCGGGAACTCCTTGCCTTCGGTGACCAGCGCGCCGGCGCCGACCAGGCAATTCTTGCCGATTTTGGCGCCGTTCAAAATCACCGCTTGGATTCCGATCAAAGCGCCGTCGCCAATCGTGCATCCATGCAGCATCGCCTGATGGCCGACGGTGACGTTCTTGCCTATCGTCAGCGGAAAACCCATATCGGTGTGCAGCGTGCTGCTTTCCTGCACATTGCTGCCTTCGCCGACCGTAATCAACTCATTATCGCCGCGGATGGTCACCCCAAACCAGATACTGGCGTCAGCTTCGACCTTGACCTTGCCGATCAGATTGGCGGACGGCGCAATATACGCTGAAGGGGCGATGTCGGGGGCATGTTCGCCCAATTGGTAGATGGCCATAAATCTCCGTAAAATACTGGTTGGCAATGTATTCAGATATGTCCATAGTGCGATTTTTCAACCGTAGCGCCATTTTACCGCTGTCAACATGAACAATCCCCCCGATTCGCAGCCAAAGATTGAATTACGCGCCGCCGCCTTGCGCTGGCTATGCGAGGCTGATGTTGCGGCCAAGGTGGCCGGAGTCGAGGCGCTGGCGGCAGCCTGGGAGAATGTCGCCATGACGCTGGATAAGCAGTGCACGCTTAGTGCAAGCGCCTGCATACCGGGGCGCCCGCTGCAACCATTGCTGGTTCCTCCGCATGAAGTAAAGCATCGCTCCATGGCTACCCTGGAGGGGCGCGCCGCCATGATTCACGCGCTGGCGCACATCGAATTCAACGCCATCAACCTGGCGCTGGACGCGATCTGGCGCTTCAGCGGCATGCCGCAGGATTACTATGCCGACTGGCTGCGCGTCGCCAAAGAGGAAGCTTATCACTTTAGTCTGCTGGCAAAACACTTGCAGACACTGGGCTTTGCCTACGGCGATTTTTCGGCGCATAACAGCTTGTGGGAGCTGACCGAGAAAACCAGCCATGACATTCTGGCCAGGATGGCGCTGGTGCCGCGCTTGATGGAAGCGCGCGGCCTGGACGCATCGCCACGCACCCGCGCCAAGCTGGCGCAGGCCGGCGATGAGGAGGCGGCGGCGATCATAG
Organism: Collimonas silvisoli; assembly: GCF_018305005.1. Taxonomy (GTDB): domain Bacteria; phylum Pseudomonadota; class Gammaproteobacteria; order Burkholderiales; family Burkholderiaceae_D; genus Collimonas; species Collimonas silvisoli. Next base: position 26,218 of record NZ_JAGQEG010000072.1, on the reverse strand, counting down.
ACATTATCTTGCGCGACGAGATAGGCCATGTGGCGATCGGCAACCGTTGGTATGGCTGGCTTTGTCAGGCACACCAGCTGGAGCCGTTGGCAACCTTTGCTGCGCTGGCCGCTCAATATAAAGCGCCGGTGCTGCGCGGGCCATTTAATCTGGAAGCAAGAAGAGCGGCTGGATTTTCCGAGCAAGAGCTGCTGATGTTGCAAGCGGCTGAGTAGAAATATCCGGTTGCGATCTGCTGTTCCAGGCATAACACCCATTTTTAAGAAACGTTATAGCCTCAGTTGCTGTTTTTATATGGCAAATTTATTATTGTATTGTTAATTTGTATTTTTGCTGCCGCCTTGGGCGGCTCATAGATAATGAAGCCCCATAAGCACTGCTAGTGATACCACTTGCGTTTGCCGGCGGGTTTGACGATTTCCGCCATATTCACCAGCTTGGTGCCGGCGATGCGGTCATGCAGGAATTGGCGCTGGGGATCGAGGTAAATGGTCATGGCCCAGAGCACGAAATTCGCAGCTGGAATCAAAACCAGCATCCAGGTATGCGCGCCCAGCGCCCAGGCCAGCGCCAGCCCAGGCAGGAACCAGCACCAGCTGAGCAGGAAACGGATAGCCGCACGACCGGCTTTGACCGCGCTGCCATCTTGGTTGACTAGCTGGATGCGCCAGGTTTTCATGGCCAGCGTTTGTCCGCCATGGCTCCAGCACCAGACAAAATACAAAGTCAAGACGAGGAACAGCCAGGCTTGCTGCCCGTGACGCAGATACAGTGCGTTGCGTTGCTGCAGCAAGGTGGAAAAAATCCATCCTGAAATAAACAGGATGCCAAACAACAACCTGGATTCATACATGATGCTGCCGAAACGACGTTTCAGCGATGGCGTTTGTTGTTGCTTGCTTAGCTGGGCTGCCGCGACAGGGTTCAAGATGCTTATTTTGTGGTTGGCGCCAGCACTGGAGGCGTCGCCGGCGTCGGTGCAACCACCGCAGTCTGTTCCTGGGCCGCAGGCGGCGCCAGATTGATTGGCGCTGCGGGTTTGGATTTAGTGAGCGTGGTCGGCGGCATGGTGGTTACCCGTTTGTGCTTCGGCGTGGCTTGTTCGGCCAGCTCTTTCTTTTGCTGTTCCGACAATTGCTGATACTGCTGCCAACGCAAGGCTCTTTGCTCGGTATCGAGCTTATTGGCGCGGGCATAATTTTCACGTGCGATACGGCGCTGTTCGGGGGTCAATGTCACCCAGCCGCGCATTCTGGCTTGTATTCTTTCCTGCTCGGCGGGCGTCATGCTGGCGTAGCGGCCACTGATTTCCAGCCACTTCTTCCTGGCGGCCGGCTTCAGCTTATTCCAGTCGGAGGCCAGAGGTTCCAGAACATGCTGCTGAACCGCGCTCAATTGATTCCAGTCAGGAGCCGCACTGTCCACCACTTTGATCATTTTAGGCTGATTACCCGGTGTTTCCTTGACTGCGGCTGCCTGGGTCGGCGTAACCGGACCGAGCACTGCGAACGCTGCACCAGCCGTCACCAGCAGTGCACACGCGGCAGCGATCAACCGCTTGCTGCGGCTGTTCAGCATGCTTGCGGATGGCTTGCTCTCAGCCGGATTGGAGGAGGAAATCGGCGTCATTGGTCTTGCTGCTGGGCGAGGTAGGCGCTGAAACCGCGATCCAGGTAGGCCGATGGCGGCAATTCGTCCGAGAGCACGGCAGCGTCAATGTCAGCGGTAGCGGCGATCCGATGTTGCTGTTCATATTGATACAGGCCGGACAGCAGCACCAGGCCGGCCAGAATCGGCGCGGCAACGCCGATCCGCGTCAGCCAGGACAGGCGGTCGCCGAAGAAACTGCCGGCGTGGCCCGCCAGTACCCCTTGATGCGCCAGCACACGGGTTGGCGCATCTTTTTTCTTGCGCGCCATTGCCGCCTTGCGGGCAGCAGCCAGGCGGTCGGCGGTAGGGGCTGGCAAATTGTCCAGGTTTTCATTGAGTGCGTGCCGCACCTTGAAAGCGAAATTGATTTCTTTACTGTTCATAAACTGATTCCTTTGGCCTTAAGCGATAGCGCCAGGGTGTGCGTCGCGCGAGAGCAGTGCGTCTTTACGCTGCCTTCCGAGCATCCCATTGCGGCCGCGGTCTCGGCAACATCCATGTCCTCCCAATAACGCATCAGGAAGGCTTCCCGTTGACGCGCCGGCAGTTTCTGTACTTCCTCATCGATCATGTTAAGAATTTGCTCACGTTCCAGCTTGTTGGCGCTGGATTCTGTCGCTTGCGAATCTTCATCCGACTCGAAGGTTTCCAGGACGTCGTAATCCTCGTCATTGGCATTGTTATGCCCCATGCTGGAAAACAGGCTGACCCAGGTGTTGCGCACTTTTTCTCTGCGGAAATAGTCGTGGATGGTGTTCTGCAGGATGCGCTGGAACAGCATCGGCAGCTCGGCTGCGGGTTTGTCGCCGTATTTTTCCGCCAGTTTGATCATGGCGTCTTGAACGATGTCCAAGGCCGACTCGTCTTTACGCACGGCGTACACCGCCTGTTTGAAAGCCCGGCGTTCTACGTTTTCAAGGAAATCGGAAAGTTCTTTATCTGTGGCCATGCTTCGCGGCGGATTGGGTCATGCTAATTACTGCTGTTTCAAGATTCTGCTATGCAGCCGGAATACAGCCACGCCCGGGGTCGGACCCCCGATGTTGACTCGTTTACGCCAGCCGCCTTTGGCCTGTGCCCGAAAATTACAGTTCGCCTTACCTTCATAAACAATGGCTTACGATTAATTTCCAGACTGGCCGAATCCTAGCAAAAAAGGCAGGGCTTGTGGGCAAATCTACAGCAAAAGACACGATTTAACTCAGATTCGATGTAATTTGGCTTGACCGGAATGAAACTACGCATTATGGTAGCTATCCACTTCAGAACCCTGATGTGCAAGCCTTTTCGCTGACGACTCAAGATGTTGCTCAACGGACAGGCATGCTTCACATTTGTAAGCTGTTTGCTCCAACCCGTGCCACAAGCGCGAGAAACAGGCGGCGGTGTATGCAGAATTTTCGGCCGAACGAGTAGCGTTTAGCGCCATTTTGAATCGTATCTACGGCTACGCAACGGAATGACGTGATCGCACAAAAAAGGGACGCCGTGGCACTGATACGCTGCGCCATTTCGTCAGGAAAGAGCATCCGATCAATTTCCAATGGACCTTGAAAGGATCTAGTAAATGAACAAAGATACAAACTTGCCCGTTACCGGCGCGGAAATTCTCGTGCGCTGTCTGGCGGAAGAGGGGGTCGAACATGTGTTCGGCTATCCCGGTGGCGCAGTACTGTATATCTACGACGCCATTTTCCAGCAAGAAAAATTCCAGCATATCCTGGTACGTCATGAGCAAGCTGCGATTCACGCAGCCGATGCCTATTCCCGCAGTTCGAATAAAGTCGGCGTGGCTATCGTCACGTCCGGCCCGGGCGTCACCAATGCGGTGACCGGCCTGGCCACGGCCTATATGGACTCGATCCCGATGGTGGTGATTTCGGGTCAGGTGCCGTCTTATGCGATCGGCGAAGATGCGTTCCAGGAGTGCGACACGGTTGGTATCACGCGCCCGTGCGTCAAGCACAATTTCCTGGTCAAGGATGTCAAGGATTTGGCGTCGACCATGAAGAAAGCGTTCTTTATCGCCAGTACCGGCCGGCCCGGCCCGGTGCTGGTGGATATCCCTAAAGACATCACCATGCACCGCCACGTTTTCGACTATCCGAAGGAAGTCGAAATGCGTTCCTACAAGCCGGTCGACAAAGGTCATTCCGGCCAGATTCGCAAAGCGGTGCAATTGCTGCTGACAGCCGAACGGCCGATGATTTATGCCGGCGGCGGCGTGATCCTGGCGAATGCCTCGCCCGAACTGAACAAGCTGGTGGATCGCCTTGGTTACCCATGCACCACCACCCTGATGGGCCTGGGCGGCTATAAGGCATCGAGTGACAAGTACGTCGGCATGCCCGGCATGCACGGCACCTACGAAGCCAATATGGCGATGCAGAACAGCGACGTGCTGATTGCCATCGGCGCCCGCTTTGACGATCGCGTGATCGGCAATCCCAAGCATTTCACCTCGACTTCGCGCAAGATCATCCATATCGATATCGACCCGTCGTCGATTTCGAAACGCGTCAAGGTCGATATCCCTATCGTCGGCAACGTCAAGGATGTGCTGCAAGAATTGCTGGCGCAACTGGACGCATCCGAAACCCGGCAAAATACGCCGGCCTTGTCCAACTGGTGGAAGCAGATCAACGAGTGGCGCGCACGCGATTGCCTCAAGTTTACCGATTCGGCTGAAGTGATCAAACCGCAATCCGTGATTCAAAAAGTGTGGAAAATCACCGACGGCGACGCCTTCATTACTTCCGACGTCGGCCAGCATCAGATGTGGGCGGCCCAGTACTACGGCTTCGACAAGCCGCGCCGCTGGATCAATTCCGGCGGTCTTGGCACCATGGGTGTCGGCTTGCCGTATGCGATGGGCGTGCAGATGGCCAACCCGGGTTCGACCGTGGCTTGCATCACCGGCGAAGCATCGATCCAGATGTGTATCCAGGAGCTGGCCACCTGCAAGCAATATCACCTGACGCCGAAGATCATTCTGCTCAACAACCGCTTCCTCGGCATGGTCCGGCAATGGCAGCAGATCGATTACGGTTCGCGCTATTCCGAATCGTATATGGATTCGCTGCCGGACTTCACCAAGCTGGCTGAGTCGTTCGGCCACGTCGGCATGAAGATCGAGAAGCCGGGCGACGTCGACGGTGCACTGAAAGAGGCGTTCGGCATGAAGGATCGCCTGGTATTCATGAATTTCATAACGGATCAAACCGAAAACGTCTGGCCTATGGTCAAGGCGGGCAAGGGCTTGACTGAAATGCTGCTCGGTTCGGAGGATCTGTAATCATGCGACATATCGTTTCTGTATTGCTGGAAAATGAAGCGGGCGCCTTGTCGCGCGTGGTCGGTCTGTTTTCCGCCCGCGGCTACAATATCGAGACATTGACGGTCGCACCGACCGAAGATGCCACCTTGTCACGCATGACCATCGTGACAAGCGGTTCGGATGACGTGATCGAACAGATCACCAAGCACCTGAACCGTCTGATTGAAGTCGTCAAAGTGGTCGACCTGACCGAAGGCGCACATATCGAACGCGAGCTGATGCTGATCAAGGTGCGCGCGGTCGGCAAGGAGCGCGAAGAAATGAAGCGCACCGCGGATATTTTCCGCGGCCGCATCATTGACGTCACCGACAAGTCCTATACCCTGGAACTGACAGGCAACAAGGGCAAGCTGGACGCGTTTATCGATTCGATCGATCGTGCAGCGATTCTGGAAACCGTCCGTACCGGCGGTTCTGGCATCGGTCGCGGCGAACGCATTCTCAAAGTTTAAGCAAACAACAAGACAGCGCGCTGAAATGTTCAGCGTTCATTACACCAAATTACATATATAGGATTAAAAATGAAAGTTTTCTACGACAAAGACAGCGACCTCTCCCTGATCAAAGGCAAGAATGTTGCCATCATCGGTTACGGTTCCCAAGGCCATGCTCATGCGCAAAACCTGAACGATTCCGGCGTCAAGGTGACAGTCGGCCTGCGCAAGGGCGGCGCATCGTGGGACAAGGCAAAGAACGCCGGCCTGAACGTGGCTGAAGTCAACGACGCAGTGAAAGCCGCTGACGTCATCATGATCTTGCTGCCGGATGAAAATATCGCCCAGGTTTATGCAGAAAACGTTGCACCGTTCGCCAAGCAAGGCGCGACGCTGGCGTTTGCCCACGGCTTCAACGTGCACTATGGCCAGGTCGTGCCACGCGCTGACCTCGACGTCATCATGATCGCGCCAAAAGCGCCAGGCCACACCGTCCGTGCGACCTACACCCAAGGCGGCGGCGTGCCGCATCTGATCGCCGTTTATCAAGACAAGTCCGGCAGCGCCCGCGAAATCGCCTTGTCCTATGCAACCGCCAATGGCGGCGGCCGTGCCGGCATCATCGAAACCAACTTCCGCGAAGAAACCGAAACCGACTTGTTCGGGGAACAAGCCGTGTTGTGCGGCGGTGCAGTCGAGCTGATCAAAGCCGGTTTTGAAACTCTGGTTGAAGCTGGTTACGCGCCGGAAATGGCTTACTTCGAGTGCTTGCACGAACTGAAGCTGATCGTTGACCTGATCTATGAAGGCGGCATCGCCAACATGAACTACTCGATCTCCAACAATGCCGAATACGGCGAGTATGTCACCGGCCCGCGGATCGTTACCGAAGACACCAAGAACGCCATGCGTCAATGCCTGAAAGACATCCAGACCGGCGAATATGCGAAGAGCTTCATCCTGGAAAACAAGGCTGGCGCACCAACCCTGATTTCCCGTCGTCGCATCACAGCAGAGCATCAAATCGAGCAAGTTGGCGAGCAACTGCGCGCGATGATGCCTTGGATCAAAAAGAACAAGATGGTCGACCAATCGAAGAACTAATCAGAAGTCGATTAGCTTTGATGAAAGGAGGACGGCGATGCCGTCCTTTTTTTTTTGTCTGTGCAAAAGCAGAAGCAATTGACCTGTAATCCCACATTGTTTAGATTGTGACATCCATGCAATCGTGGCGGCGTTCTTCATTCATTAGGCAATATGGCAACTCATACAATCGGCAGTAAATTCGGCAAACCGGATCGCGGCTGGCGGGAGCGTTTGTACACGACGATTTTCGAAGCCGATACCGCCGCCGGACGCCGCTTTGATACTGCCTTGCTGATCATCATCCTGCTCAGCGTGGCGACCGTGATTATCGATAGCGTCGGCGCCGTGCGTTCGCGCGATTTCCTGGTGTTGAACGCCCTTGAGTGGCTGTTCACGGCCTTGTTCACTATCGAGTACGTGGTCCGCCTGTTGTGCGTCAAGCGGCCCTTGCGTTACGCCTTGAGCCTGTTCGGCATCATCGATCTGTTATCGATCTTGCCGACCTACCTGGCGATTCTGCTGCCGGAATTCCATTTCCTGATCGACGTTCGTCTGCTGCGCATGTTGCGCGTATTCCGCGTGCTGAAGCTGCCGCGCTATTTCGACGAGTCGCAGATCTTGTGGCAGGCGCTGCGTAACAGCCGCCACAAGATCATGGTGTTTCTCGGCGTGGTGCTGATCATGAGCGTGATCCTGGGCACCATCATGTACGTGATCGAAGGACCGGAAAACGGTTTCACCAGTATTCCGGTCGGCATGTATTGGTCCATCGTGACGCTCACCACCACCGGCTATGGCGACATCCATCCGAAAACGCCGCTGGGCCAGCTGATGACTTCCTGCGCCATGTTGCTGGGTTACGGCATCATCGCCTTGCCGACCGGGATCGTTGGCGTCGAACTGGCGATGACCATGATGAAAGCTACTCCGACCACCCGCACTTGCAGCCATTGCCTGACCGAAGGACATGAAGCCGATTCCTTGTTTTGTAAACACTGCGGCGAGAAACTGGAATCCTATCAATACGATGCGGCGATTGCCGGCGCGGAGCCGTCCAACAACTTGGCGGAGTTCAAAGGCCGCATGGGACGCAATGTGCACCGAGGGCCGCCAAAAAAATAAGACTGGAGCGGACGTTGCGGAGGGTTTTGTAATCTTGCGCTTGATGCTAACTACAGGCAATATTGTCAGCGAACTAATTTGACAGAATACAATCGAAGGCTGGTCTGTCATTAATTGTCTTGGGGCGCACTTCCGGTAGCGCTCCATTTTTTCTTGGAGAAGAATATGTCGCGATCACGCAAATTGATGTTGTCGTCACTGTTGGCTGCAACCGGTTTCGCAGCGCAAGCCGTACCGGTGCCTACCAGCGGTACTCTGGTGGTGGTGCCGGCCTACGGCGAAGTCAAGCATGCCAACGATCAGGTAAGGATTACTTTCAACGTTGAAGAGCAGGATAAAGACAAGGCGGCGGCAGCTTCCCGCGTCAATCTGAAGATGAAACAGGGCACCGATATCCTGAAGCGCCAGGATCCGCAAGCGATCTTGCAGACGCGCGGTTATTACACCTATCCGGTATATCCGGAAGATCAGCCGCAACCGCGCGGCAATGCCAACAAACCGCGTCAGCCAACCGGCTGGCGCGTCGGCCAGTATCTGGATGCAACCACCACCAATCTGAACAATCTGCCGAAAACCGTTGCTGCAGTACAAAGCATCCTGGGCCTCAACGGTTTGCATTTTGGCTTGAGCGACGCCGCCAGCAAAAAACTGGATGACCAGCGAATCGCCGCCACCTATCAGAACCTGACCGAGCGGATCGCTTCCATTGCCCATGCAATGGGGCGCAATGCGTCCGACGCCGTACTCGACACCATAGATTTTGAAGGTTCCGGCAACTATGCCCAGGAATCTTCGGCGGCGCCGAAAGCGATGATGATGCGGGCCGCCTCCATGAATGACGCCGCTCCCGTGGAAGAGCCTAGTTTCGAGCCGGGCGAAACTACCTTGAACATGCGTGTGGTTGGTAAAGTCCGCTTCAAATGAGCCGCCTGGCCATCTTTGGTCTGACCCTGGGCATGGCATTGGTGCTGGCCGGCTGCAAGCCGTCGCCGCCAACGCCGCAAATCTTCAAAACCCAGACCGATGCGCTGGACAAGGCAAAAGGGGTCGAGCAACAGTTGCAACAAGCCCGGGACAAGGCTAGAGAAGCCGAAGAAGAACAGCAGAAATGAAGGGAAGCTGAGGTGCCCGCCTTAGCTTCCTTTTTAGAATTGTTATTATGTTGAAAATATTGTTCTGACTACATTTATCCCGGCCAATAAAATCGAGCGAAAAGCCTGGTCTTTTTATACAATGCCAAGGCGCTGTTTCTTTCGATGAACATCCAGATCCACTGATATCATGCAGGCGGTCTCGTATCAGCGACTTAGCCAGTGCTTTTTACCTAGTACTTATTAATCAGCAGGCGAATCAACAAGCGAATCAGCAAGCGGCACGGCGGCTGGCAGATCTGGCTTTGCGCCCAAGTAAGCGATAAGCGGCAGGTTACATTTGTTTCCCGCTCGACTAGAATAGCCACGCTTTCAAATTTCCATCATTTATCAAGACAATCCGGAGTGCAGTTGAATAATTACCCCCATCCTATTATTGCCCGCGAGGGTTGGCCGTTTTTGGGCATCGCCTTTGCGGTCGCGCTGCTGATCACGTTTTTCTCTCCTGTATGGTCGCTGCCATTCTGGATCATTGCTTTGTTCGTATTGCAATTTTTCCGCGATCCAGCCCGTGTGATCCCACAAAATCCATCTGCAGTGTTGTCGCCGGCCGATGGCCGCATCGTGGTGGTTGAAAAAACCATGGATCCCTACGCCAATCGCGAAGCCCTGAAGATCAGCGTTTTCATGAACGTATTCAACGTCCATTCGAATCGCGCACCGGTCGACGGCAAGATCGAAAAAATTCAGTATTTTCCAGGCAAATTCGTCAATGCCGATCTGGACAAGGCGTCGATCGAAAATGAACGCAACGCCCTGGTCATCACCGCCGCCAACGGCCAGACCGTGACCTGCGTCCAGGTAGCCGGCCTGATTGCGCGCCGCATCCTGTGCTACGTCAAGGTGGCCGATGTGCTGGCGCGCGGCGAGCGCTACGGTTTCATCCGCTTTGGTTCGCGGGTCGATGTGTATCTGCCGCTGACGGCGACACCCAAGGTTGTAGTGGGCGACAAGGTATCCGCCACAGAAACTATCCTGGCTGAGTTTTAAGTAGTGCTGTTGGTATTTTGAGTCGATTGAAACGGAACTTACATGGCCACATTCAAGCGCCGTAAAGCGAAGAGTAACATCGCGCAGTTCCCCAAGGTGCTGCGTCCGAACAAGAACATTGAGCGTAGCGAGTATCTGGATCACGATGCAACGGACCCGCCAGTCCGGCGCCGGCGCGGCATCTATCTGCTGCCGAATGCGTTCACCACGGCAGCGCTGTTTTGCGGCTTTTATGCGATCGTCATGGCGATGAATCTGCGCTTCGATCAAGCCTCGATCGCCATTTTCGTGGCGATGGTGCTGGACAGCCTGGATGGCCGCGTGGCGCGCCTGACCAATACCCAGAGCGAGTTTGGCGCACAGTATGACAGCTTGTCCGACATGGTGTCGTTCGGCGCCGCGCCGGCCTTGGTGGTATATGAGTGGTCCTTGCGCGGCATGGGCAAGCTGGGCTGGCTGGCGGCATTCGTGTATTGTGCCGGCGGCGCTTTGCGCCTGGCGCGCTTCAACACCAATATTGCGGTAGTCGACAAACGTTATTTCCAAGGCTTGCCCAGCCCTGCGGCGGCGGCGCTGGTGGCCGGCTTCGTCTGGCTGATGGACGATCTTGGTTTTGGCGGCGCATCTTTAAGCTGGGCGGCATGGACGATCACCTTGTACGCCGGCCTGACCATGGTCAGCAATGTTCCTTTCTATAGCTTTAAGGATATCAACCTGCGCAAGCCGATGCCTTTCATCGCGGCGTTCCTGCTGGTGCTGGCGCTGGTGGTTATTTTCAGCGATCCGTCGAAAGTATTGTTCGGCCTGTTCGTGCTGTACGGCTTGTCGGGGTTCGGCGTGTATTTCTGGCGCTGGTTCAAGGGCAAGCCGGTGAGCATCGTGCAGACGGAACTTGAGCACGATGATAAGGACTAAGCAAGGGCTAAGGTCATGCCAGTGAAATATTGGTAAGGTTAAATGTTGTTAAACCTTGGGTTGCAAGCAGCACGATAGCAAGGCAAGTGGCATCATCCTTTTTCAACTTCTACTGGAGAAAAAAATGGGTTTACTTTCTTTTATCAAAGATGCGGGTGAAAAGCTGCTAGGACATAAACCCGAGGAAGTCGCTGCGGCCCCTAATGTCGAGGAGCTGCAAAATGCGGCGGCGGATGCGATTAAAACCTATGTCGGCACGCAGGGCATCGATACCAGCGGCCTGACGATTGCCTTTGACGCAGCTTCGTCAACGGTTACCGCCAGTGGCGAAGCTCCCGATCAGCAGACCCGCGAAAAAATCATTTTATGCTGCGGCAACGTCAAAGACGTCAAAGATGTGAATGATGATTTGACCGTTGCTGCGGCTGAAGATGAGTCTCAATGGTACGACGTGGTCAGCGGCGACAATCTGTCGAAAATCTCTAAGCAATTCTACGGCGATCCGAATAAATATAACGCCATTTTTGAGGCAAACAAGCCGATGCTGAAAAGCGTGGACCTGATTTATCCCGGTCAAAAACTGCGTATTCCGCCGCTGGCTTGATTTTCCTTGAGCAACAACCGTAACGAACAGTAATGTGACGCTAACCGCCCGGATTTTTACCGGGCGTTTTTTTGCGCGTGGCGCTTTGTTATTTTTAAGCCGGAATCCGTCAAAGTCTTTAAAATTGATGGTTTACAAGACTAATCAGGAGCACAGCATGGCAGCCAACTCGCCCGAAAAACTGATCATATTCGACACCACCTTGCGCGATGGCGAACAATCGCCCGGCGCCTCGATGACCAAAGATGAAAAAATCCGCATCGCCAAGCAATTGGAGCGGATGAAAGTGGATGTGATCGAAGCTGGGTTTGCTGCTGCTTCCCCAGGCGATTTCGAGGCGATCAAGGCGATCGCCGGCGTCATCAAGGATTCCACCGTCTGCTCCTTGTCACGCGCCAACGACAAAGATATCGCACGCGCCGCCGAAGCCCTGCAACCGGCCGAGCGCAAGCGTATCCACACTTTCCTTGCGACCTCGCCGTTGCATATGGAAAAGAAGCTGCGCATGACGCCGGACCAGGTGTTCGAACAAGCCAAGCAAGCGGTGCGCTTCGCCCGCAAATTTACCGACGACGTGGAATTCAGCCCGGAAGACGGCAGCCGCTCCGACATGGATTTCCTGTGCCGGGTGCTGGAAGCGGTGATTGCGGAAGGCGCCACCACCATCAATTTTGCCGACACCGTCGGTTACGGCGTGCCGGAGCTGTACGGCCATATGCTGAAGACCTTGCGTGAACGGATTCCGAATTCGGACAAGGCGATCTGGTCGGTGCACTGCCACAACGATCTCGGCATGGCGGTAGCCAATTCGCTGGCGGGCGTGATGATAGGCGGCGCGCGCCAGGTCGAATGCACCATCAACGGCTTGGGCGAACGGGCCGGCAATACTGCGCTGGAAGAAATCGTGATGGCGGTCAAGACCCGGCGCGATTACTTCAATCTGGATATCGGCATCGACACCACGCAGATCGTGCCGGCTTCCAAGCTGGTGTCGCAAATCACCGGTTTCGCGGTGCAACCGAACAAATCGGTGGTCGGCGCCAATGCTTTTGCGCATGCCTCGGGGATTCATCAGGATGGCGTGCTGAAAGCGCGCGACACCTATGAAATCATGCGTGCCGAAGATGTGGGCTGGAGCGCCAATAAAATCGTGCTGGGCAAACTGTCTGGGCGCAATGCATTCAAGCAGCGTCTGGAAGAGCTCGGCATTGCGCTGGAATCGGAAACCGAAGTCAACGCTGCTTTCTCACGCTTCAAGGAGCTGGCGGATCGCAAGTCGGAGATTTTCGACGAAGACATTATCGCTTTGGTCTCTGATGAGCAGCATTCGCACGATAATGAATACTATCGTTTTGTGTCGTTGTCTCAGCATTCTGAGACGGGTGAGAAACCTAGCGCCAAGGTCGTGTTTTCGATAGATGGCAAGGAGTCTAGTTGCGAGGGGCTGGGTAACGGTCCGGTGGATGCCATTGTCAATGCTATCGAAACCAAGGTTGGCAGCGGGGCGGAGTTGTTGTTGTTTTCGGTGAATGCGATTACTACCGGGACGCAGTCGCAGGGGGAGGTGACGATGCGTTTGTCGAAGGCCGGTCGGATCGTCAACGGTGTTGGTGCGGATCTGGATATTGTGGTGGCTTCGGCCAAGGCTTATTTGTCGGCGCTCAACAAGTTGCATTCGAAGTCCGAGAAATTGAACCCGCAGTTGTAGTAGTTAAAATGGGGTCAGAGTTTTTTTTTCGCGGGTGTTTGCGAAAATTACTCTGACCCCATTTAACGGGCTACGGAGTGGGTGCCGTTGCATTCGAAGAGTGGTTGCAGTTACTTAAAACGTCTACTACTTCGTAGATACACGCCGGGGGTAGCCCGGCAGCTACTCACTTTTCTTGCTTCGCCAAGAAAAGTAAGCAAAAGAAGGCGACCGCAAAGCCGTTGCCTTCCCTTCGGTCAGGTCCCCAAATGCAGCGGGTGTCAGTCGGGTGGAAGGACCAACTCGCTGCGCTCAGACATGTCCTCCCACAATTCCCGACTGACACCCGCTACATTTGGCAACGTCTCAATGCGGGATTAACGGCAACGTCAAAAGCAACTGCAACTGCAACTGCAACTTCAAAAGCCGCAGCCTTGTTACTTTTTGGTTGCAGGCATATCCGGACAAGACTTCAGTTGCGCCCATAGTCGCGCCAGGTAGGGGTCGTGGAATCCTTCTTTTAGCAGGCCTTCGAGGGTATGCCGCAAGTAGTCACGGGCTGAGCCATACAGTCCGCAGGCGTCGCGCAGGTGCGAGACCACGGTGAGGTCCGGCAGGCGGCCTGTGTAGCTCTCATGTTGACGGTTCATGACGAATGCCAGCGCCTTGATGCGTGGGCCGTTCTTGCCTTTGATCTGCATCGGCAACCAGCGCGGCAGATAGGCGCCGGTCAGCATTTCGCGGCGCCATAGCATTTTCAATTCTGTTTCGATGCTGATGGCGGGAATCCGGAATGCGATGCCTTGGCAGGAACCGCCGCGATCCAGTCCCAGCACCAAGCCGGGGTTATCCCAGGTGCCGCGGTTGATGCGCGAATACAGGTAAAAGCCGCGGTGATAGCCGTACAGCTTGGCTGGCACGCGTTCGCTGTGGTCGACCATCGGATTCCATATCAGGGAGCCGTAGCCGAATAGCCAGACATCGCCGTTAGGGTCAGGCAGCGAGGCCAGCGCGGCGCGCCACGAGGCCTCCAGCGCTGCTTCGGACAGCAGGGCGGAAGCAATCGGGGTGTTATCCAGGATGGTCCGCAGGCGGTCCTGTTCAAGATCTTCGCGCGTAATACTCATGGCTACAAGAATAAGCCAGATCGGCGGCAGGCAACAAGTGCTTTGCCAAACTACATGGGCGGGCTGTGATTTAACGGTATTGCACGTATTGCATCATCCTCTTAGCGCAACCAGAGTATGCGCTCGCTGCCACCAACGCTGCCACCAGGGAGCCGCTGGCAACCTGGCGCTGACGATTGCCGCGCCGGGTCCGCTCCTGCTTGCCTGCAATCGAATCCAGCCATTGCGTTGCACCACATGGCACTCGCCGTCGCTGATCACAAAGCGCGTGCCGGTGGCGATGTCGCCTTCGCTGACAAGAAGGTTGCCTTGTATCGCTACAACAGTTGTGCCGCGCGCGGCGTAAAACATGCTGGCTTGAGCGCGGCTTAGACGGATGCGGGAAATGCTGTCGCTGGTGGTGAGGTGCATGGCGGTTTCCGTGATGAAAGAGATGGCTCTAGCCTAACCGTCCGCCGCTCGCCGAAACAGGCACAACTGCTTGTCATCTGCTGCGTAACAGCCGAGGTTTGCCTTATCTGTTATCGTCCCGTATCTCCTGTTCTGTATCTGTTTCGTTGCACTGAAATGCAGCAATATTCCACCATTCATTGCATCCTATGAGCAAGCCCCTCTTGTCACAGCCTCAAATCCCATCCCCATCCCTGTGCCAGCCGCAGTCGTCAACCCAGCAATTGTTGTATCGGCGCCTGGCCGGCCATTATCTGGCCGCAATCCAGGCGCTTGCCTTGCGGCCGGGCGATCGCATGCCGTCGGTACGCGATCTGATGCGGCAACATCAGGTCAGCCTGTCGACGGCGTTGCAAACCTTGCGTTACCTGGAGCAGGAAGGCTGGCTGGAGGCGCGCCCGCGTTCCGGCTATTTCGTGCGGCAGGCGCGGCGGCTGGCGCTGCCGGAAGAGCCGAATCTGTCGACCACGCCGGCGTTGATGTCGGCGCAATATGCCGGCATCCACGAACGGGTCTCGGAAATCATCGCGCAGGGACGCAGCCATGCGGTCACGCTCGATCTGAGCAGCGCCAGTTGCGCGCCTGAATTGTATGCAGTGGAAGCCTTGAAAAATGCCGCAATCCGCACCCTGCGTCGGCGCCCGAATATATTGACCAGCATGATGTCGCATAGCGGCAATCCGGCCTTGCGGCAGGTATTGGCCACACGCAGTCTCGCCATCGGCGTCAAGATCGCGCCGGAACAGGTGATCGTCACCCATGGCTGTATCGAGGCGATCAACCTGGCCTTGCGCGCCGTTGCGCAGCCAGGCGACACGATTGCGGTCGAGTCGCCGACTTACTACGGCTTGCTGCAGGTGCTGGAAAGCCTGGGCATGCGCGCGCTCGAAATCCCCACCAGCCAGCGCAGCGGCATATCGATTGAAGCATTGCAACTGGCGCTGCAGACCTATGACAATATCAAGGCGGTGGTGGCGGTGCCGAATCTGCAAAATCCCTTGGGCAGCATCATGCCGGATGCGCACAAGGCGCAACTGGTCGCGTTATGCGAGCAGCATGGCATGGCCTTGATCGAAGACGATTCGTACAGCGATCTGGTGCCTGAGACGGCTTCATCGACCGCATTGAAAGCCTGGGATCGCAGCGGCAATGTGATCTATTGCGCCTCGCTGAACAAGGTGCTGGCGCCGGGCATGCGGCTGGGCTGGATGGTCGGCGGCCGCTGGCAGGCCAGGGTGGAGATGCTCAAGTTCGCCCATACGCGGGCGAATGAAGAATGGGCGCAGATCTCGGCTGCGGATTTCATGGCGTCGACTGCCTATGACCGCCATTTGCGGCGTTTGCGTGAAGCGCTGCGCATACAGCGCGCACGCACCGCTGAAGCGATCGCGATCCATTTCCCAACCGGTACGCGGGTCAGCCTGCCCGAGGGCGGTGCTTTGTTGTGGGTGGAGCTGCCGCAGCAATTGTCATCCAAAGCGGTATTCGAGGCGGCGCTGGTCGAGGGTATCCGGCTCGCTCCCGGTTTGATGTTTTCGAATTCAAACCGTTTCGATCATTTTCTGCGGCTGTGCTGCGGCCAGCCGTTTTCGCCGCAGATCGAGCGAGGCATACAACGGCTGGGGCAGATTGTGGGAGAGCTGCTGCTTAAAAAGCAACTGCGACGTAATGGCGACATAACAGCGACGCAGCAGCGCGGCAAACTAGCTTGATCCCAGTATCTTTTCTACCTGTGCTGCGTGCGGGATCGGCGCCACGGCGCCGTAACCGGTAGTCGACAAAGCGGCACAGATATTGGCGTAGCGGGCGGCATCGAATGGGTTGTCGCCGGCCACCAGGCGGGCAATGAAAGCGCCGCCAAAACAATCGCCGGCGCCGGTGGCGTCGACCGCATCGACAGCGTAAGGCGGCACCAACCGGCGTTCCTCGGCGGTGGCGACATAACAGCCTTCGGCGCCGAGCTTGAAGGCGATCAGGCCGATACCGTAGGACAGCAGCGTATCGACAATCGCATCGCGGTCGTCGAGGCCGGTGAGGGCGCTGATATCGTCCCAGCTGGGCAGGCAGATATCGCACAAGGCAAACGCCGCACGCATTTTTTCACGGGCGCGTTCCAGCGGCCACAGTTTCAGCCGCAGATTGGTATCGAGCGAGGTACGCACGCCGTGCTTGCGCGCATGCGCCATTGCTGCCAGGCCTGCATCGCAGGCAGATTCGCTGATTGCCAGGCTGATGCCCGACAAGTGCAGCATCTTGGCGGCAGCAATCGCCGCCAGCGGCAACTGCGTGCTGGCATAGCGGCTGGCGGCAGAGCCGGCGCGCAAATAATCGAAGTGATGACCGTCCTGGTCGTGCGAGACAAAATACACGCCGGTAGCGGCTTGCGGATCGCTTGCAACATGGCTGGCGTCAACCTCTTCGGACAGCCACAGATCGCGCAATTTTTGGCCGAAATGATCGTTGCCGAGGGCGCTGATATAACCGCTGCGCGCACCCTGACGCGCTGCGGCGATACAGAAATTCGAAGTATCGCCGCCAAAGCCCTGCAAGTACATGCGCGCATCGTGCAGCCGCTGGTTAAACTCCACCATTGCTTCGCCATAGGCCAGGATATCTGTAGTCATCGCTTGTGCTGAGATAAAAAAATTAAAAGACAGAAATTAAAAGACCGGGATTAAAAGAAAGTCTGGATCACATCGACCACCTGATGCTGCGGATTGAGGACCGCGATCTGGCGCCACTTGTCGAAGGTCAGGCAAGGGTGAGAAATATCGAAGCCGATCATGTCGCCGACCTTGATATCGTCACCCTCGTTGATCTGCAGATACGCATGCTGATCCATCATGCCGGTCAGTTGCCAGTGCGCCGGAGTCGCTGTCGGCGCTGGATTGCCGGGGCGATAGTGGACGGCTGGCAAAGGCAGGCCGGCGTCGAACGCCGCGTCGCGCTTGCCGAGTGCGACGATGGCTTTGCGGCTCTCTGGAATCGATTGCACATACGCCCATAACTGCAAGGCCGGCTGCAATTCGCTACGCATTTTGCGGGCGATAGGATTGCGGGTCTGGATCTGCGCCTGCGCCGCACGATAGATGCCGACATCGTGCGTCAGATAACAGCCGGGGCGCAATACGATATCCAGCGGCAGGCCGATCTCGGTCTTGGCGAATTCGTCGGCGACCACGTCGTACCATGCCGAACCGGCGCCGGTCAGTATCACCGGCCGCGCCGCGCTGCCTTCGGCGCGAGCGGCAAAACGGCCATCCTTGGCCAGTTGCCGGGTGCAGGCCACCGCGTGCTGCAAGAAGTTGCGGATCTCGGCTTCTTCTTTCAATACGCCTTCGTAGACTTCGACGCCAGCCAGCACGATATGCTCGGGCCAGCGCGCAATAGCGTCCAGCACCGCAGCTTGCTGCGCCGCATTACGGACGCCGGTGCGGCCGCCGTCGGCGCCCAGTTCCAGCAGCACATGCAGTTTTTGCTTGCGGGCCTGGAAGAAAGCGCCCAGTTGATCGACGCCGTCGGCCGAATCGACCAGGCAGCAGAACTCAAAGGACAGATCGGCCAGCAAATCGGAAATGATCGCCATATTCTGCTTGCCGACCAGTTGATTGGCCATGATCACGCGCCGTACCCCATGTTGATAGGCGACCCGGGTCTGGTGTGCGGTAGCCAGGGTGATGCCCCAGGCGCCGCCGGCCAGCTGGCGCGCAAACAGCTTCGGCGCCATCGTGGTTTTACCGTGCGGCGCCAGCTTGACGCCGTATTCGGTGACGAATTGCTGCATCCACTGCAGATTGTGCGTCATGCGCTCTTCGTAGAGCACGGCGGTAGGCAGGCTCAGGTCTTCTTGCAGCAGATTCCAGTTGTGCGCTTTGACCTCGGCGGCCGGCAATGTTTGTTGAAACGCCCCCAAGCCCTTGTTCAAGGGATCGATTACCGGATTCTCGTAATCGCCGTGATAGTTAATAACATTGGACATCAGATCTCCTCCTTCAAAATTCATTTGACGCAATCATATCCTTGAATTTACTATATGAGAAGCATGTTACAAAGTAACGTAGCATTTTGCCGATTGCCGTGTCCTGTTGCCGGGACGCTGCTTTTTTATTGCCATAATTCTACTCTCGTCGCTGGATTAACAACGCATGACCCATTTATTCGATGTTGTCTCGCGCATCGCCGAACGCAGCGGCCAGTTGCGTCTGGCTGAGCAAAAGGTAGCGCAGGCGATCCTGGGCGATCTGCCGTTTGCCGCCAGCGCCAGTATCCAGACCCTGGCCAAACAAGCCGGCGTCAGTGAAGCCAGCGTCACCCGTTTTGCCAAAGCCATCGGCTGCCGCGATGTGCGCGAACTGAAAATGCGCCTGGCGCAGGCCGCCGCGATCGGACAGCGTTTTTTGCGAGTCGAGAATTCCGTTACTGAAAATCAATTTCCGCAAATCGTCGATATTGTGTATGCCGATATCCACAAAGCGCTAGAGGTAAACCGCAGCTTGCTGAGCCAGGATACCTTGCTGCAAGCGGCGCAGGCGCTGCTGCAGGCACGCATGATTTATGCCTTTGGCATGGGGGGCGGCTCGACTATGCTGTCCGATGAGGCTCGTTACCGCCTGCTGCGCCTGGGGCGCCCGGTGGCCACTTATCACGACGCCATGCTGCAAAAAATGGTGGCGGCGACGCTCGACAAGGACGACGTCGTGCTGGTCTTGTCGACCACCGGTAATGTGCCGGAACTCAACGCCAATTGCGCCATCGCCAAGGAGTATGGAGTACGGCTGGTGGCGATCACCGCCTTGGGTTCGCCGCTGGCAGCGATGGCCGACATGTTGTTGCCGCTGAAGTCGCTGGAAACCGATTTCATTTTCAAGCCGTCGTCATCGCGCTACGCCATGATGATGGCGCTGGATGTGCTGATGACCGAATTGGCATTACTGCAAAAAGATCGCAGCCAGGAGTTGCTGCGGCGCCTGAAATTCACACTGGATACGCATCGCGGCGGCGGCAACCGCGAGCCGTTAGGAGATTGAGATGAGCATTGATTCAAGCACTGATTCAAATTCATTGGCTGCACGCAGTTGCGATACGTTGATCCGCAACGTCTCGGTGATCGATGGCAGCGGCAGTCCGGCATATGTTGCCGATGTCGCTTTGGCCGACGGCCGTATCTTGTGCATCGATGCTACTCCCGGCGCGCTCGCAGGCTGGCAGGCTACGCATGTGGTCGACGGTAGCGGCAAAGTCCTGAGCCCCGGCTTTATCGATGTCCACACGCACGACGACACCAATGTGATTCGCACACCAAGCATGATGCCCAAGCTGTCGCAGGGGGTCACCACTGTGATCGTCGGCAATTGCGGCATCAGCGCGGCGCCGGTCACCCTCAAGGCGGAACCGCCGGATCCGATGAATCTGCTGGGCGAGGCCAGCGCCTTCAGCTATCCTACTTTTGCGTCCTATGTCGAAGCAATCAAGCAGGCCCAGCCGGCGATCAATGTGGCGGCGCTGATCGGCCATACCGCCTTGCGCAGCAATCAGATGGACCGGCTGGACCGGGCCGCCAGCGACACCGAAATCGCCGCCATGTGCGAACAGTTGCGCGAAGCGCTGGCGCATGGCGCGCTCGGACTCAGCACCGGCCTGGCTTACGGCAACGCGATCAACGCCCCAACTGCCGAAGTGCTGGCGCTGGCCGAACCGCTGGCCCAGGCCGGCGCCATCTACGCCACCCATCTGCGCAGCGAATTCGCCGATATCCTGGAAGCCATGGATGAGGCTTTCCGCATCGGCAAACATGCCAGGGTGCCGGTGGTGATTTCGCATCTGAAATGCGCCGGCGTCGAAAACTGGGGCCGCAGCAGCGAGGTACTGGAAGCGCTGGAGCAGGCGCAGCGTTATCAGCCGGTCGGCTGCGACTGTTATCCCTACACTGCCAGCTCATCGACCCTGGATTTGAAGCAAGTGACCGACACCATCGACATCATGGTGACCTGGTCGGAGCCCGAGCCGGCGATGGGCGGCAAGCTGCTGGCCGAGATCGCCGCTGAATGGCAGGTCGATCTGATGGAGGCTGCGCGTCGTTTGCAACCGGCCGGCGCTGTCTATCACTGCATGCAGGATGACGACGTCAACCGTATCCTGAGCCATCCGGCCAGCGTGGTCGGCTCGGATGGCTTGCCCAACGATCCGTTGCCGCATCCACGCTTGTGGGGCGCATTCCCGCGGGTGCTGGGTTACTACAGCCGCGAACAAAAACTCTTCCCGCTGACCGTGGCGATCCGCAAGATGACCGGTTTGTCGGCCGAACGTTTCGGCCTGGCGGAGCGCGGCCTGGTGCGCGAAGGCTATTGGGCCGATCTGGTGTTGTTCGATGCGGAGACCGTGCGCGACGCCGCCACCTTCGCCGATCCGATGCAGCCGGCGGAAGGACTTGAGGCGGTTTGGGTGAATGGCGCTTTGTCTTACCTGGGCGGCGTGCTGAAAGCGCCGACCGAGTTGCGGGTAGGGCGGTTTTTGGCAAGGCAGGCAGGGCCGAAGACCGCTGTCGCAAATTGAGATTTTTGTTGTTTTTTTAAGTGAGGATAGCTATGACAATCAAACGATATGGTGTTGAAGGTGGTTCCGGTACAGGCGGTCAGCACTTGCCATTCGCACGTGCGGTGGAAGCCGACGGTTGGCTGTATGTTTCCGGCCAGGTGGCGATGGTGGACGGCGAAGTGATCGATGGCGGCATCGTGGCCCAATCGCACCAGACCATCCAGAACGTACTGGCGATTCTGAAAGAAGCCGGTTATGGCCCGGAGCACGTGGTGCGCTGCGGCGTCTGGCTTGACGATACCCGCGATTTTCAATCGTTCAACAAGGTTTTCAAGGAATACTTTGGCGCCAATCCGCCAGCCCGCGCTTGCGTGCAGTCGAGCATGGTGGTCGATTGCAAGGTAGAAGTGGATTGCATCGCTTATAAAAAATAAATCCGTGGCAGGTTGACGGAATTGACTGACAACTAGCGGTTAGTAGTTGCAAAATGGCGCCGTTATCGGTTTGGGTTTGCGGAGTAAAGCAAACGCGGGCAGACGGCGGCGGCAAAAAATAAATCGGACTTTAGGAGGATTTGATGGAGATGGTTCAGGGAAATATGTTGCTGCTCTACGCGGTGATTGCTGTGTTGGCACTGATAGTGCTGATCGCCAAGTTCAAGATGAATCCGTTCATCGTGCTGATCGTGGTGTCTGTGATCCTAGGTTGGGTGGTCGGCATGCCGATGGCAAGCATCGTCAAATCGTATGAAACCGGGGTCGGCGGCGCCTTAGGGCATATTGCGCTGGTGGTCGGGCTGGGCACCATGTTCGGCAAGATGATGGCCGAATCGGGCGGCGCCGAACGCGTCGCCAACACGCTGATCGGCGTCTTCGGTCCGAAGAAAGTGCACTGGGCCATGATGGTAGTGGCGTTGATTGTCGGCCTGCCGGTGTTCTTTGAAGTCGGTTTCGTGCTGCTGATTCCGATTGCATTCAACGTCGCCAAGCGCACCGGGACTTCGATGATCATGGTCGGCATCCCGATGGTCGCCGGCCTGTCGGTCGTGCATGGCCTGATTCCGCCGCATCCGGCAGCGCTGTTCGCGGTCACCGCCTACAACGCGGACATCGGCCGCACCATCATGTACGCGTTGATCGTCGGCATTCCGACCGCGATTATTGCCGGCCCGCTGTTTGCCAAGCTGATCAGCCGCTACGTCGTGCCCAATCCTGACAATCCGTTGATTGCGCAATTCGTCGAAGAGGACATACACCGTGAATTGCCCGGTTTCGCAGTCACCATCTGCACCATTCTGTTGCCGGTAGCGCTGATGCTGATCGGCAGTTGGGCCGACCTGTTCTTCACGCCGAAAACCTTCGCCAACGATTTCCTGCGCCTGATGGGTAATTCCGTGATTGCATTGCTGATCGCGACGCTGGTGAGCTTTTATACCTTCGGCAAGGCGCGCGGTTTTGATCGTGCAGCCATCCTCAAATTCACCACCGAGTGCCTGGCGCCTATCGCCGGCATCACGCTGATCGTCGGCGCCGGCGCCGGCTTTGGCCGGATCCTGATCGATGGCGGCGTCTCCAAGGCGATCGTCGAACTCGCCAACAACGCGCACTTGTCGCCGTTGCTGCTGGGCTGGTTTGTAGCGGCGCTGATCCGGGTTGCCACCGGTTCCGCCACCGTGGCGATGACCACCGCCTGCGGCATCGTCGCCCCTATCGTCACCGCTGCCGGCGTCACTGTCCGGCCGGAGTTGATGGTGCTGGCCACCGGCGCCGGTTCGCTGATCCTGTCGCACGTCAACGACGGCGGTTTCTGGCTGGTCAAGGAATACTTCAACATGACCGTGACTGAAACCTTCAAGACCTGGACGGTGGCTGAAACCATCATTTCGGTGGTGGCGTTGTTGTTGACGCTGGGTTTGGCTACGGTGATTTAAGTCCTCGCTAGAAGCAGTTGGAATGTCGTGAAACGGCTTGCAGAACATAGGTTCTGCAAGCCGTTTTTATTTGAATGACACAGAACCCGGCAAATCTGCCTGGCCGTATACAAACTAATTGCGAAACTAATTGCGGCAAGAGGCGCACGGCTCTTGTCATTCTTCCGTCACATTGCGTCTTTACAATCAATAATGTCATATTGGTAAGCGCCAATGCATTTTGACTGTAACAACCCATTACAACCCATTCCCCGACCACTCTACCGACCGGACCATGACCTTCCCATTGCTCAACCGCGAACTCGGCGTGCTCGCCTTTAACGAACGGGTCCTGGCGCAAGCCGAGGATCCTGCGGTTCCTTTATTGGAACGGCTGCGTTTTGTCTGTATCACCAGCAGCAACCTCGATGAGTTTTCCGAGATCCGGATGTCCGGCCTGCAGGAACAGATCCGGGTGGCGGTGGATGGCGTGACGCCGGACGGCATGTCGCTGCAGCATGCTTACAGCATCATCAGTGAGCGCGCGCAAAAGCTGGTGGCGCGCCAGTACGCTTTGTTCAACGACGTATTGTTGCCGGCGCTGAACGCCGAAGGCATCGCCTTTTATCAGGAGGCTGACTGGAACGAGGAGCAGGCGGCCTGGGCGCATGAGTTTTTCAAGACGGAGTTGTTGCCGGTACTGACGCCTATCGGTCTGGACCCGGCTCATCCTTTTCCGCGGGTGCTCAACAAAAGTCTGAATTTCGCGGTCAAGCTGAGCGGCAAGGACGCCTTCGGCCGCGAGACTGAACTGGCCATCGTGCAAGCGCCGAGGGTCTTGCCGCGCCTGGTCCGGATGCCGGAACATCTATCGGCTCACGCTTACGGCTTCGTGTTGCTGAGCAGTTTCATGCAGCGCTTTGTCGGCGAGCTGTTTCCGGGTTTGTCTATCGGTGGCTGTTATCAATTCCGTGTGACGCGCAACAGCGACCTGTTTGTCGATGAAGACGAAGTCACCGATTTGCGGCTGGCCTTGCAGGGCGAGCTGCCGACCCGCCAGTTGGGCAATGCGGTGCGTCTGGAAGTGGCGGACGGCACGCCGGCGTCGCTGGTGCAGCGTCTGCTGAACCAGAACGGCCTGGCGCCGGCCGATTGTTACCGAGTCAATGGCGCGGTCAACCTGGTGCGCCTGATGCCCTTGCCGGATCTGGTCGACCGGCCTGACTTGAAATTTATACCGCACACGCCGGTGCTGCCGAAAGCTTTCGTTACCGGTGCTTCGGTGTTCGATATCATCGACCAGCAAGACGTGCTGCTGCATCATCCTTACGAAAGTTTCCAGCCGGTGCTGGAGCTGTTGCAGCAGGCGGCGATCGATCCCGACGTGCTGGCCATCAAACAAACCATTTATCGCACCGGCAATGATTCGCCATTGATGAGCGCCTTGATGCAGGCCGCCAAGAACGGTAAGGAAGTGACGGTGGTGCTGGAGCTGATGGCGCGCTTTGACGAAGAAACCAATATCGGCTGGGCGGCCAAGCTGGAGGCGGTCGGCGCGCATGTGGTGTATGGCGTGTTCGGCTACAAGACGCATGCCAAGATGCTGTTGATCGTGCGCCGCAAACGCAATGCCAAACATACCAAGCTGAAGCGTTATGTGCATCTCGGCACCGGCAACTACCATCCGAAAACTGCGCGCCTGTACACCGATTTCGGCTTGATGACCAGCGACGACAAAATTTGCGAAGACGTGCACAACGTGTTCCAGCAGCTGACCGGTTTCGGCAAGCAGGTGCCGCTCAAGCGCTTGTGGCAATCGCCGTTTACCTTGCACGCCAATGTGCTGAATGCGATCCGGAAGGAAGTCGACGCCGCCACGGCCGGCAGGCAGGGTTACATCATCGCCAAGATGAATGCCTTGCTGGAGCCGACGGTGATCGAAGCCTTGTATCTGGCGTCCCAGGCCGGGGTCAAGATCCAGCTGTTGATTCGCGGCGTGTGCGCTTTGCAGCCGGGTGTGCCGGGCTTGTCGGAAAACATCAAGGTACGTTCGGTGGTCGGACGCTTTCTTGAACATCATCGGGTATTTTATTTTTATGCCGACGGTGAAGAGCATGTGATGCTGTCCAGCGCCGACTGGATGGACCGCAATTTATTCCGCCGTATCGAAACTGCGTTCCCGATCCAGGACGGCAAGCTCAAGCGGCGCGTGATCGAAGAGAGTTTGCTGGTGCATTTGCAAGACAATGCATCGGCCTGGGACATGGATAGCGAGGGCAGCTATCAAAAAGCAGATCCTGGCGACGCTACGCCCCTGGTCAGTCAAATCGATTTGCTGTCGCGCTTTTAATTTGATTTGTGAGCCTGGCCCAGCTTGGTTTCCAGGCGGCTTTGCAAGCGTTCGAAGCACAGGCTCAGGCCCCAGTAGATCGCCGCTGCCGCCAGGTACAGCGGCAGCGGGCGGAAAGTCACAGCAATGATTTCCTTGGTGGCCAGCATCAGCTCTGTCACGGTGATCACCGACACCAGCGAGGTATCCTTGATCAGGCTGATCAGGGTATTGCTCATCGACGGCACCGCAATCCGGATCGCCTGCGGAATCACGATGTAGCGCAGCGTTTGCCAGTAATTCAAACCGATGCTGTAACTGGCGGCCCATTGTCCAGTGTGGACGCCGAGAATCGCGCCGCGCAGGCTTTCCGACAGATAAGCGCCGGCATTCAGGCTGAGCGCCAGGATACCCGCCGTCAGCGGCGAAAAACTGATGCCGATGCTGGGCAGGCCGTAATAAATCACGAAGATCTGTACCAGCAGCGGCGTGCCGCGCATCAGGCTGACATAGGCACTGGCCGGCCAGCGCGCCAGGCGCGACGGCAGAATACGCGCAATCGCCAATGGAAAACCGAGTAGCAATCCGCCCAGCATCGACGCTACCGCAAACACCAAGGTGTAACCTACGCCGCGGAACAAGGTCGGCGCTGCCTGCTGCAGCAAATCCAGTAATTCCATATTTTCTCTAGGTTAAAAAAACATCCCCGCAGTGGGCGGGGATGTCGGGAGAAGCTGAAGTGTAGCGCGAAACTTGTTTGCTTAGTGTGCCGATGGCGCTTTGCTCACATCGAAACCGAACCACTTGAATGACGCTTGCTTGAAACTGCCGTCTTTCAGGATTTCATCCAGGGCCTTATTCAAAGCAGCCTCGAATTTCGGATTGCCTTTTTG
>NZ_JAGQEG010000071.1 GCF_018305005.1 Collimonas silvisoli | reverse complement strand
AAACACTGGAACCGCGTTTGTTCTATGTGCGCACGCCCTACCATGATCAGCGGCAGTTTCCATTGTTTGACAGCGGTGTGGCGGACTTTAATTTTGCCCAGATTTTCACTGAAAATCGTTACAGCGGTCACGACCGCATCGGCGACGCCAACCAGCTGACCGCAGCGGTGATTTCGCGCTTTATCGAGGAATCCGGGATAGAACGCCTGCGCCTGGGTATCGGCCAGCGGTTTTACTTTACGCCGCCGCGCGTTTCATTGGGAGGAACTACCGATACGATCACCACCAGCCGTTCGGATTTGCTGTTGACGGCGGGCGGGCAGGTGACGCAAGCGCTAGGCATCGACAATACTATCCAATATAGCCAGAGTAATAATCAATGGGTACGCGCCAACTCCACCATCAAATGGCAGCCGGGCCCGAAAAAGGTGATCAATTTCTCTTATCAACTGGATCACAATAACGTCGACCCGCTGCTGCTGGATAATAAATACCTGAAACAGTTTGACGTATCCGCACAATGGCCGTTGAGCCGCCGCTGGTACGGCGTCGGCCGCGTCAGCTATTCTTTGCAGGAAAAAACCGTCGGACAAAGCTTGCTTGGACTTGAATACAAAGCAGATTGCTGGGTGTTCCGCGTGGTCGGGCAGCGTACGCCGACATCGTCAACCCGCTCGACTACGGGTATATTCGTGCAACTTGAGTTGAATGGTTTATCAAGCTTCGGGTCGAATCCGATGCAAGCCCTGCGTAGCGGTGTTCCAGGTTATCAGAATGTTAATCAACCCGACTCTTTCATTAGCCGTTGAATCCGTCATTTTTACTTATGAACGTTTTTCCAATTATGCGTAAAACCAATCAAATCCAACTCGCTGCAATCGCATTCTCGCTGCTGTCAGCTACTGCCGGCGGCGCTTGGGCTCAAGCCGCGGCGAATCAGTCGGCGCCGCCCGCGGTCGCTCCCGCCCCCGCTGCTGCCACGCCGGCAGCCAAGCCTGCTGCCAGCAAAGCGGCGCCGCAGACAGTCGACGCCATTGCCGCAGTGGTGAACACCGATGTGATTACCCAACAGGAATTGGCCAAGCGCATGAGCGACGTGGTGCAACGCATGCGCGCCCAGAAGATTGAGTTGCCGCCGGTTGCGGAACTGCAAAAACAATTATTGGAGCGCATGATTCTTGAACGCGCCGAAGTACAGCTGGCGAAAGAAAACGGCTTGTCGGTGGACGACGTCATGCTGGACCGCGCAATCAGCCGGATTGCCGAACAGAACAAATTGTCGATGGCGGATTTTCAAAAGCAGTTGGCGCATGACCAGATTCCTTACCCATCTTTCCGCGAAGAGATCCGGCAAGAAATGTTGTTGCAGCGCCTGCGTGAACGCGAGGTCGACAACAAGATCCAGATTTCTGAATCCGAAGTCGACAATTACCTCGCCGCTGAAAGCGGCAACAAGCAGACCGCCCAGGAACTGGACTTGGCGCAGATTCTGATCCGGGTGCCGGAAAATGCTTCGGCCGAGCAGATTGCGCAGCGCGCCAAACGTGCTGAAGAAGCCATGCAGCAAATCAAGTCGGGCGGTAATTTCGCCGCGGTCGCCGCTGCTTATTCCGATGCCAGCGACGCCTTGACCGGCGGCGACATGGGTTGGCGCTCGCAAGATCGCCTGCCGACGCTGTTTGTGGAGGCCGTCGCCAATCTGAATCCGGGGCAGACATCGAGCATTCTGAAAAGCGCCAACGGTTTTCATATCATCAAGCTGGTTAACAAGCGCGCCGCCGCCGCTGCGCCGACTGACACTGCAGCGGCACCGGTTCAGCAGACCCATGTGCGCCATATCCTGATCAAGGTGACGCCAACCGTGACAGCGGCTGAAGCGCGCCGTCGCCTGACCGATTTGAAGGAACGCCTGGACAATAAGGCCGCCACCTTTGAAGATCTGGCCAAGTTGAATTCGAACGATTTGTCGGCTTCCAAGGGCGGCGATCTGGGCTGGGTTTACCCGGGCGATACAGTACCTGAATTCGAGCGCGCGATGGATGCATTGAAACCGGGCCAGGTCAGCGATCCGATCGAATCGCCGTTTGGTTACCATTTGATTCAAGTGCTGGAGCGCAAGACCAACGATGTGTCCAAGGAACGTCAGCGCCTGGCAGCGCGGATGGCGATTCGTGAACGTAAAACCGAAGAAGCTACCAATGACTGGTTGCGCCAGCTGCGCGACCGGACCTATGTGGAATACCGTAACGACGATCGCTGATGCAGCGTACCAGCCAGTGTCGAGAGTAGCGTATGTCTGAACAATCGGCTACAACCCCGCTCGAATCGCCAAGACGGCCGCGGCCGGTATTGGCCGTCACTTGCGGCGAGCCGGCTGGCATCGGCCCTGAAGTCGCGATCAAGGCGGCTTGGCAGTTGCGTGCTGAAATCAACAGCGTGCTGATTGGCGACGCTGCTTTCCTGGCGATGATCGCGGCTGAGATCGACCCGCAAATCCGGCTCGTCGCGCTCTCGCAACAGGCTTTGCGCAACAATGGCTTGCCGAATTTTCCGCATGATCAGATTGCCGTAATCGACTGTCCTCTCGATGCCCATGTGCAGCCAGGCCAGCTGGATGCACGCAACGGCCGCGCCGTATTGCGCACGCTGGATATCGCCATCGACGGCGCGCAGCAGGGAATATTCGACGGCATGGTCACGGCGCCTCTGCAAAAAAGCACGATCAATGACGCTGGCGTGCCGTTTACCGGCCATACCGAATATCTTGCCGAAAAAAGCGCGACGGCGCAGGTTGTCATGATGCTGGCCACGGACCGGGTCACGCCGCCGTTGCGGGTAGCGTTGGCGACTACCCATCTGGCGTTGAAAGATGTGGCGGCAGCGATCACCCTTGACAGTCTGAGCCGCACCATCGACATCCTGCATGCCGATTTGCAAATGAAATTCGGCCTGGCGCAGCCGCGGATCCTGG
Source organism: Collimonas silvisoli (assembly GCF_018305005.1). Classification (GTDB taxonomy): domain Bacteria; phylum Pseudomonadota; class Gammaproteobacteria; order Burkholderiales; family Burkholderiaceae_D; genus Collimonas; species Collimonas silvisoli. The sequence goes on along the minus strand of NZ_JAGQEG010000071.1, from coordinate 26,089 downwards.
TGACGGGTTTGAATCCGCATGCGGGCGAGGGCGGTTATCTTGGGCGCGAAGAAATCGATATCATCATCCCGGTCTTGCAAGCGGCTCAAGCGCGCGGCATCGACGTCCGCGGACCTTATCCGGCCGATACCGTGTTCCAGCAAAAATATCTGGCGGATGCCGATTGCGTATTGGCGATGTATCACGACCAGGGTTTGCCGGTATTGAAATATGCCAGTTTTGGGCACGGCATCAACATCACGCTGGGTTTGCCGTTTATCCGTACTTCGGTCGATCACGGCACTGCACTCGATCTCGCTGTGGCCGGTTTGGGGCAGGCCGATCACGGCAGCATGCTGGCGGCGCTGAACGTGGCGGCGCAAATGGCGCGGCTGAGTCAATTGGCGAAAGAGTAAAGGCGAAAGAGTAAGCCGGGGCTGGTACACTGCGCGCCGCTGACTCTTAAACGTCCTGCTTTGTTTTAGCTTTCCCGCCTCGCAAATAAAGAAAATATGAAGAACCACATTCCCCGCAAGCGCTTCGGCCAGAATTTCCTGACGGACGACACCGTGCTGTACAACATCATCAGCGCCATCGATCCGCAGGCCGACGACAATATGGTCGAAATCGGCCCCGGCCTGGCCGCCATGACGCGTTTGCTGCTGGAGTCGCTGCAACAGTTGCACGTAGTCGAGCTCGATCGCGATCTGGTGGCGCGCTTGCAGAAAAATTTTGATCCGGCCCGTTTGCACGTGCATTCCGCCGATGCGCTGAAGTTCGATTTCAGCAGCATTCCGCTGGTCGGCGAGCGTAAATTGCGGGTGGTCGGCAATCTGCCTTACAACATTTCCAGCCCCTTGTTGTTTCATCTGACAGAGATCGCACCGCGGGTGCAGGACCAGCATTTCATGCTGCAAAAGGAAGTGGTGGAACGGATGGTGGCGCAGCCCGGCAGCAAGGCGTTTGGCCGGCTGTCGGTGATGCTGCAATGGCGTTATCAGATGGCGCTGCTGTTTGTAGTGCCGCCGACCGCTTTCGATCCGCCGCCACGGGTCGAATCGGCGATCGTCAGGATGATCCCGATTGCCCAGCCTCTGGCCTGCGAGCAGCAGAAACTGGAGGCCGTGGTGTTAAAGGCATTCAGCCAGCGCCGCAAAGTGATCCGCAATTGCCTGGCCGGCATGTTCACCGAAAATCAACTGATCGACGCCGGTGTCGATCCGCAGGCGCGGCCCGAGGCGGTTGCCATGGAGCGATTCGTCGAACTGGCAAATCGCTGGACTGGCGGCGCTGCTTAAGTGCTACAGAAACGTTATTAACCAAGCGCTGCCGGCCTTATAACTTCTCGCTGGGCGAATTGTCGGCCTTGCGCTCTATTAATTCTATCTTGTAACCGTCCGGATCCTGGACGAAGGCAATCACCGTGCTGCCACCCTTTACCGGACCGGCTTCGCGCGTCACATTGCCGCCCTGTGCTCTGACGTCGTCGCAAGCTTTGCAGGCGTCTTCGACAGCGACCGCCAGATGTCCGAAGGCCGTGCCCTGCTCGTAGCTGTCGACACCGTAGTTGTAAGTCAGTTCGAGTTCCGCATGATCGGGATTGCTGCCATAGCCGACAAACGCCAGCGTGTATTTGTACTCGGGATTGTCGTTGGTGCGCAGCAGTTTCATGCCCAGCACCTTGGTGTAGAAATCGATGGAGCGTTGCAGATTGCCGACGCGCAGCATGGTATGGAGGATTCGCATGGTTTTTCTCAATGGTTGGGAAGAGAGATATTGCCCGGATCTACGCTGATGTCTTCAATCGGCGGAGCAAGTCGGAACGTGCTTGCTTCAAAAAACCGGCAGGGTTTCCTGAGCGCTGTCGCGCAGGGTTTTCCTGGCAGTTTCAAATTCGGGGAAAATAGATTGTACCGTGGCCCAGAAACGCGGGCTGTGGTTCATCTCGCGCAGATGCGACAACTCATGCGCGATCACGTAATCGATCAGCGGCAGCGCAAAATGCATCAGCCGCCAGTTCAGCCGGATCTTGCCTTCCGAAGTACAAGAACCCCATTGGGTGGTCGCCGACGACAGCGCAAACGACTGGTAGCTGACGCCGAGTTTCTCGGCATAGATCGGCAGCCGCTCCGCGAACACGCGCTTGGCTTCCAGCTGCAGCCAGCCGAGTACCCGATCCTTGAGCTGCTGCTCGCCGGCGTCGGCCGGCAAGCAGATGATCAATTGTTCGCTTGCTTCGTCAAAATGGATGCCGGCCCTCTGCGTGGCGTGAATCCGCAGGGTGATGCTGCGCCCCATATAGGGCAGGGTTTCACCGTCGCGCCACTGCATTTGCGGTTGCATGCGGCGTGTCGAACGGTCGCGGTATTCGGCCAGCTTGGTAAAAATCCAACGTTTCTTTTCACGGATGGCGGTTTCGATGTCGCCCAGCGTGACCCATTTGGGCGCGGTGACGCGTAAGCCGTCGTCGCTGATCAGAAAGCCGATGGAACGCCGTTTGGAGCGTAACAAGGTGTAATCGAGGACATGCTCGCCAAAGTGCAGGCGACGTTTGCCGGGCGCCAGTACTGTCGCTTCGCCCGGTTCCAGAACTGGAAGCCCCGGCTTTGAGCGCGGACCCGCCGGTGGCGGCTTACGCGGCGCCGCGTCTGCGCTCGTATCGTCGGCAAACAGATCCAGTTGCAACGCTTGTTGCTGCTGTGCCTTGCCCTGGGGTCGATTACGCGGTCCCAGACGCGGCTTTTCTTGCTTTTGATGCAATAGTTTCAATGGCGGCCGAACTGGAGGGGTTAATGCTACTAATGCTACTTGGACTGCTTGGAATACACATGCGGTGAAATCACGCGCATTTCAGATTCTATCCAATTTTCGACTTTTGCCATCAACTCGCTGCTATCCATGTTTTCCGGATAGATCGGCTTGCCGATTGACACGGTGATCAGCCCGGGTTTCTTGATGAAAGAATTCTTCGGCCAGCATTCGCCCGCGTTGTGCGCGATCGGCACCACCGGTGTATTGGTTTCCACCGCCAGGCGGCTGCCGCCGTTCTTGTATTTACCGGTTTGACCGACTGGAATCCGCGTGCCTTCCGGGAACATGATGATCCATTGGCCGTCCGCCAGCCGCTTGCGGCCTTGCACCACCACTTGCGCGAAGGCGTCGCGGCCTTTGCTGCGATCGATCGGGATCATGCGCAGCAGGGCGATGCCCCAGCCGAAAAACGGGATGTAGGTCAGCGATTTCTTGAACACGAATACCAGCGGGCGCGGCGTCATCGGCAGCAGGAAAATCGTCTCCCATGCCGACTGATGTTTGCTCAATACAACCGCCGGCCCATCCGGGAAATTTTCAAAACCCTTGACCTGATAACGAATCCCGCAAATGACCTGGGCCATCCAGATCACGATGACATTCCAGCGCGCGGTCAGGTAATAACGCCTGGCGTAAGGGAAGGGCGCAAACAGGATGCAAGCCATCGACCAGATGACAGTGAGGATCGTCATTAACAGGAAAAACAGCAGCGAACGTAGAAACAGGAAGAAACGTGACATTCAGGCTCCAGATAATGCTAAACACTTCAAAAAAATCAAACCGATAACTCCACCGGTTTCTTCAACAGGAATTCAACCACCGCAGCCAGGTCCGGGAAAATCAACGTGCCGGGCGGCAGGCCTCCCTTCTCGCGGGTTTTTTCGCCTTTACCGGTGAGCACCAGATAAGGCGCGCAACCGGCGACAAAACCTGCTTGCAGGTCGCGCAGAGAATCGCCTACCGTTGCCACGCCGCCGCGCAGGCTGATTTCAAAGCGCTTGCCGATGTCGTGAAACATGCCGGGCTTGGGTTTGCGGCAATCGCAGCTGTCGTCGGCGGCATGCGGGCAAAAAAAGATGGCGTCGATCTCGGCGCCGACCAGCTGCGCCGCTTCATGCATTTTCTGATGAATCGCCATCAGCGCCTGCATGTCGAACAAGCCGCGCGCGATGCCCGACTGGTTAGTCGCCACCACGACCCGGTAACCGGCCTGATTCAGGCGTGCGATCGCTTCCAGCGAACCCTTGATCGGCACCCATTCCTCAGGCGATTTGATGAAGGCGTCAGAGTCGTGATTGATGACGCCGTCGCGGTCGAGAATGATTAATTTCATATAGGCTCGCGGGCAGCTCTAAAAATTCCGTCATCCCCGCGAACGCGGGGATCCAGGTTGCTGAGTCAAATGGATTCCCGCGTTCGCGGGAATGACGCACTGGAAGGTTTTCGATATCACTTTAAGCGGCCAGCTTGGAAATGTCGGCGACCTGGTTCAACATCAGATGCAGGTTCGCCAGCAGCGCCAACCGGTTGTTGCGCAATTGTTCGTCGTCGGCCATCACCATCACGTCGTTGAAGAAGCCGTCGACGTTTTGCCGCAAGCGCGCCAATGCTTTCAAGGCAGTGCTGAAATCGCCTTTGGCAAAGGCGGCGTCAACCTCGGGTTTGAGCGTATTCATCGCCGCGAATAACTGTTGTTCGGCGCTGTCGCGCAGCAGATCTTGCTGCACCGTGTTGCCGACGCCTTCGGTCTTTTTCAAAATGTTGGTGATGCGCTTGTTGGCCGCAGCCAGCGCCTCTGCTTCCGGCAAGGCGGCAAACGCTTGCACTGCGTCCAGCCGTTCGATGATGTTGTCGAGCCGGTCCGGTTGCTGCGCCACCACCGCTTCAATTTCATTCGGCGCGTAACCGCGTTCGCGCAGCAGGCCGCGCAAGCGGTCGTACAGAAACGGCAGCACCTCACTGCTCGGATCCTTGAAGTTGGGATTGCCGGCGAACTGTTGCACCGCGTTGCTTAACAACTGTGTCAGCGATATCGGCAGGCGCTTTTCCAGCAGCATGCGCAAGATGCCCAGCGCATGGCGGCGCAGCGCAAACGGATCCTTGTCGCCGCTTGGCTGCAGGCCGATGCCCCAGATGCCGATCAGGGTTTCCAGCTTGTCCGCCAGCGCCACTGCGGTGCTGGTATCGGTAGTCGGCAAGGCGTCGCCGGCGAAGCGCGGCTGGTAATGTTCCGAGATCGCCAGCGCGACATCTTCCGCTTCGCCGTCATGGCGTGCGTAATAATTGCCCATGACGCCTTGCAGCTCAGGGAATTCTCCCACCATGTCGGTCAGCAGGTCGGCCTTGGCCAGCAGTGCTGCACGTTCGGCCAGTGTCGCATCGCTGCCGAGCAGTCCGGCAATCGCCGCCGCCAGGGCCTTGACCCGCTCCGTGCGCTGCAACTGATTGCCGAGCTTGTTGTGATAGACCACGTTGGCCAGCAAGGGCACGCGCTCGGCCAGCTTCTTTTTCTGGTCTTGTTCGAAGAAAAACTTGGCGTCGGACAGGCGCGGGCGGACCACACGCTCATTGCCTTCGATGATGTAGTGCGGTTCATTGGTCTGCAGATTCGAGACAATCAGAAAACGCGAGCGCAATTTGCCGGCGCTATCGGTCAAGGCAAAATATTTCTGATTGGTTTGCATCGTCAGGATCAGGCACTCCTGGGGAACGCTGAGGAATTCGTCTTCGAATTTGCAGGCATATACCACCGGCCATTCGACCAGCGCGGTGACTTCGTCCAGCAGTGCTTCCGGCATCAGGACCTGATCGTCTGCAGCAGTTGCCAACAAAGCGGCACGAATTTTTTCCTTGCGTTCACTGAAACTGGCGATCACCTTGCCTTGTTCCGTCAGCGCCGCCGCATAACTGTCGGCGTCGGCCAGCGTGATACGGCCTTGCGACAGAAAGCGATGGCCCTCGGTCTGGCGATTTGCGTCCAGGCCAAGCAGGGTCAGCGGCAATACCTGGGCGCCGTGCAGCGCTACCAGGCTATGCGCCGGCCGTACAAAACGTACGGTGTGACCCGCGGCATGGCCGTGCTGACGCTGATAGCTCATCACTTTCGGGATCGGCAGTTTGCTTACCGTATCTTCCAGCACCACTTGCAAACCGACCGGCAGCGCCACGCCTTTGGCGGTGTAGCTGTAGAAAAAACTTTCAGCCTTGCCGTCGGCAGCGCGTTCCAGTTCAGCCGGGGTGATCATCACCTTGCCGCATTGCGCAGCCATGGCCGCCAGTTTCTTGACCAGCGGCGCTGTCGCCCGGCCGTCGGCATCCAGTGCTACCGAAACCGGCAGCACTTTTTCACGCATGGTTTTGTCGAGCGAGGTGGCGCGCACGTTGCTGATGGCGACCGCCAGCCGGCGTGGTGTAGCGAATGCAGTGGCGACGGCGCCGTCGTCCAGGAAATCGCGCGCTTTCAAGCCATTGAAAATGCCGTTGGCAAAGGCGTCGCCAAGGTTGGCCAGCGCTTTCGGCGGCAGTTCTTCGGTAAAAATTTCAATTAATAGGGTCTGGCTCATACTGCTTCCCCCGCACGCTGCGCTACTGCCGCCATGTATTCATCTCCAAATTCTTGCAACAACAGATCGGCATTTTCCTCGGTGATTTCCCACATCGGGAAACCCAGTTTTGCCCGTGAATCGTAATATGCTTGCGCCACCGCGCGCGACAGGTTGCGGATCCGGCCCATGTAGGCGGCGCGTTCGGTGACCGAGATTGCGCCGCGTGCATCCAGCAGATTGAAGGTGTGCGCGGCTTTCAAGACCATTTCATAAGCCGGCAGCGCCAATGGCACCGCCAGCAGCCGCTTGGCTTCGGCTTCGTAATTGCTGAACAGCGGGAACAGGAATTCGGTGTTGGCATGCTCGAAGTTGTAAGTCGATTGCTCAACTTCGTTTTGATGGAAGACGTCGCCGTAGCTGAGTTTTTTGGTCACGCCGTTTTCAACCCGCTCGGTCCATACCAGGTCGTAGACATTTTCCACGCCCTGCAAGTACATGGCCAGCCGTTCGATGCCGTAGGTGATCTCGCCCAGCACCGGTTTGCAATCGAGGCCGCCGACTTGCTGGAAATACGTGAATTGCGTCACTTCCATGCCGTTCAGCCAGACTTCCCAGCCCAGACCCCAGGCGCCCAGGGTCGGATTTTCCCAGTCGTCCTCGACGAAGCGCACGTCGTTGCGCTTGAGATCCAGGCCTAGTGCCGCCAGCGAGCCGAGGTAGAGATCGAGAATGTTTTCCGGCGCCGGCTTGAGCACCACCTGGTATTGGTAGTAATGCTGCAGGCGATTAGGGTTTTCGCCATAGCGCCCGTCTTTCGGACGGCGCGACGGTTGTACATAGGCGGCGCGCCAGGGTTCCGGGCCGATGGCGCGCAGAAAGGTCGCGGTATGCGAGGTGCCGGCGCCGACTTCCATGTCATAGGGTTGCAGCAGGGCGCAGCCCTGAGCGTCCCAGTAATCTTGTAATTTGAGAATAATTTGTTGAAATGTAAGCATCGTTTTGTTGCTTTTCCATACGGCAAGATGCCGGTTAGTCGAATCAAATACTGCGGATTAATTAATATAGCGAGCCGAAATACAGAGGGCGATGAAGAGCGCTAAAACCAGCGATTTTAGCGGGTTTTGACTGCTTTAGGGCTTGTTGACAATTGAACAGGCTTAGGGCCTGTTATCAATTGATTTGGGAGATGCGTTCCAACCAAAACGTGTGGTGGCAAGGGTGTAGCAGGGAATTCGTGCAGCACTGCTGCACGCCTGCGTAACGATACCCGCATGCAGGCGGGTATGCGCCCTGCAAGGGCGTGGCGTAGCTGGGGCTGGAGCCCCAGCAAGCCATGCAACGCGGCCAGCGCACGTTTTGGTTGGAACCCTCCGGGAACGGCTGCAGGCGTCGCTTGCCGTTGTTGCAGCTCCTTGCCGTAGCACCGCTACGTCGCGTCGCTGCGCCTAGGCACGCAACGCCTTCCGCGCGTTCGCACTCACAAATCAATTGGTAACAGGCCCTGGGGCTGCTTGCGCGCTTTGCGGCGGCAGTGCCACCAGCTGGCTGCCAGCATTGACAAGGCCAGGAGCAGCAGCAGGCGATTGCCTAGCAGGATATAGGGGGTTGTGCCGCTGTAGCCTTGCACCGACACCGCCAGCGTGGCGCGGCTATACGGCGCCAGCTGAACGTTCACAACGCCGTGCGGATCGATCAGCGCGGTGGCGCCGGTGTTGGTCGCGCGCAGCATTGGGCGGCCGGTTTCCAGGCTGCGCATTTGCGAGATCTGCAAATGTTGCGGCAATGCAATCGTATTTCCGAACCAGGCGATATTCGACATGTTCAGCAGCAGTGTGGCGGTCGGCTTGCCGGCTGCATGGGTAGCTGCCAGTTGGCCGGCGATTTCTTCGCCAAACAAGTCTTCGTAGCAGATGTTGGGCAATACCCATTGGTCTTTCACCGCAAACGGCGCTTGCACCACCGGCCCACGGGTGAAGTCGCCGAGCGGGATATTCATCATGTCGACAAACCAGCGGAACCCGAGCGGCACGAATTCGCCGAACGGCACCAGATGCTGCTTATCGTAACGAAAATAGCGGGAAGCGGGATCGTTGGGTTGGGGCGAGATGCCGATTACGCTGTTCGAGTAGCGATAGGGGCCGTCGATATAAGGAATGCCAAGCGCAATGTGGCTGCCGGTTTGCCGGGCGAAGTCTGACAGAGCGGGCACATAATCCGGCGGCAACTCGGTTTGCAGAACCGGTATCGCGGTTTCCGGCGTGGCGATCAGGTCTGCCGGCGCGGCGCGGATCATATCGATATACAGCCGCAGCGAATTCACGATCTGCGCAGTATTGAATTTCTCTTCCTGCGGTACATTGCCCTGCAACAGGCGGATTGAAATCGGTTTGCCATGCGGTGCAGTCCAGTCGATCTGCTGCAAGCCGAGGCCAGCGATCAATGCCAGCGCGGCGGCGGCCGTAGGCAGCTTGCGTTGCGGCAGTAAAGCGAGGCAGCCGGCGATCACCGCCGAGATGCAGCCTATGCCATACACGCCGACCAGCGGTGCAAAGCCCGCCAGCGGACCGGCAGTGTGAGCATAGCCGGAAATCAGCCACGGAAAGCCGGTGAACAGCCAGCCGCGCAGCCATTCGGTCAGCGCCCATAGCGCCGGGAAAATCGCCAGCGCAAACAGCAGCGGCGAAGCCGACCAGCGTTGCCGCAGCCAGAGCCCGGCTGCGGCGCAGATGGCCGTGTACAACCCCATGACGCCCGCCAGCAGCGCCACCGCCAGCACTGCCAGCCAGCCCGGCAAGGCGCCATAGTCGTGCAGCGAGATATAAATCCAGTAGACGCCGTGCGCCACCCAGCCGAAGCCGTAAGCCCAGCCCAGCAGCGCACCCTGTTTGATGGTGGGTACGCGGATCAGGCAGAACACAAGCAGCGCCAGCGTCAGCAACTGCAGCGGCCACAGTCCGTAGGGGGCGAAGGCGAACACATTGATGGCGCCAGTGAGGGCGGCCAGCGCTAGCAGCAGGGGAAGTTTAGGAGTCGGGGTCAGGCGAAAACTCATGGGCAGCGTTGATCTTGTTCTTAGGTGGGCGGGTCGGAACAGCGCTGCGCCAGGCCGACCTGCACCCTCTTTTTAGGACTCGTCTTGCGCCGACCCCGATAATTTTTCGACCAGCAAGACATGCACTTGGCGAGCATCGGCGCGCAGCACTTCAAACCGCACATTGTCTATCGTGAATTCGTCGCCTTTGCGCGGCACGCGTCCCAGATGATTGGCGACCAGGCCGCCAATGGTATCGACATCTTCATCGACCAGCGCCGTCTCCAGCGTTTCGTTGAATTGTTCGATTTCGGTCAGCGCCTTGACCCGCCAGCGGCCGCCGTGATCGCCGTCGCGGATGGCCAGGATATTGTCTTCTTCTTCATCGAAGTCGTATTCGTCCTCGATATCGCCGACGATCTGTTCCAGCACGTCTTCAATCGTGATCAGGCCGGCGACGCCGCCGTATTCATCGACCACGATCGCCATGTGATTGCGGTTGGCGCGAAAATCGCGCAGCAAGACATTGAGACGTTTCGATTCCGGGATGAAAACCGCCGGCCGCAACATGTCGCGCACATCGAAAGAATCTTCGGCGTAATAGCGCAGCAAGTCTTTTGCCAGCAGGATGCCGATCACCTTGTCGCGCTCGCCGTCGACGGCGGGAAAGCGCGAGTGAGCGGTCGACAGGACTTCCGGCATCCAGTCTTCTATCGGTGTGGTGACGTCGATCATGTCCATTTGCGAACGCGGGATCATGATGTCGCGGGCGGAAAGATCGGAGACCTGGAACACGCCTTCGATCATCGACAGCGCATCGGCGTCGATCAGGTTGCGTTCGTGTGCGTCTTGCAGCACATCGAGCAGTTCAGCGCGATTTTCAGGTTCGGGAGAAATCAGTGCGGTCAGGCGTTCAAATAACGACCGGTGGGGTTTAACGTCAAATGATTTGACGCTACTAGGGTGCTCTGGCATATGGCGTTAGCCTTGGTTTCACATTGTTTCGGAAGCAATAGCATACAACAAATATGTGACAGGACGACGAAACGCATGCGCCGGCAGGGACATTTTGTGATCCCGGCAGGCGATTTTCTTGCATAAAAAACGGACAATGCCGGCAAGCATTATCCGTTGCAATGCAAAAACGCTAATTATTTCTTCATTTCATCTTTGCCCATGCCATCTTTGTCCATGGCGTCTTTGCCCATCTCATCTTTTTTCATCGCATCTTTTTTGGTGTGCGCTTTCTTTTTCATGTGATCCTTGGCCATGCCGGGTTTGTCCATGCCGTCCTTGCCCATCGCATCTTTCGTCATTTCGTCTTTGGCCATTGTAGTCTTGGACGCGGCATCCTTCGACATTGCATCTTGTGCATAGACCCCGCCAGCAGTCATCATCAGGCAGGTAACTAGCAGAGTTGTGAGGCTTTTCTTCATTTGAGTCTCCAGGTAAAAATGGCAAAAGTGCCAAGAAAAATCAGCAGATACCGTTCGGCTGGTTCTGCAACCGTAGCGAGCGGTTCAAGGTCGGGGACGAGAAGCGCAGCCGTACGCAAGTACGGCGAGCATCGCAGCCCCGAGATTGAGCCGCGCAGTAGGTTGCAGGACCAGCATTTAAGATCCGCCGAACCAGTTGTACCCCTGGTCTTCCCAGTAACCGCCGGGGTATTTATTCGTTACTTCGATCGACATGATGTGTTTCGGATTCTTGTAACCGAGCTTGGTCGGCATCCGCAATTTCATCGGGAAACCGTATTTCGCCGGCAGGATCTGGCCGTCGTAGGTCAGGCTCAGCTGGGTTTGCGGATGCAGCGCAGTCGGCATGTCGATGCTGGTGCGATAATCGTCGCCGCATTGAAAGTCGACATATTTGGCGCTCAGATCGGCCCCGATCTGCTTGAGAAAATAAGAAAACGGAATGCCGCCCCAACGGCCGATGGCGCTCCAGCCTTCGACGCAGATATGGCGGGTGATTTGCTCGTTCTGCGGCAATTTGTGCAATTGCGCCAGCGTCCACGGGCGTTTGTTGCTCACCAGTCCGCGTATCTCCAGTTGATAGTCTGCCTCGTCGATTTCCGGCACTTCATCGATGCTGTAGAACGCATTGAATGGAAATGGACGGGTCATCTCGGCCTGGGTGTAGGTCGGCGCCAGTCGTTTCGGATCGAACAGCCATCCTTGCACGCCGTCGTTCATGCGCGAGATGCGCTCCAGCATGCGGTTGACGGAGGGCTCGTCGGTGATGTTGCAGCCGGTCAGCAGCGCCAAGCCGCCCAAGGTAAGTGCGCGCCTGGCGAACAGGCGGCGCGACGGCAGCGCCAGCTCGCGCCGCGCGTCTTTCAAGATCGATTCGGTGTCGAGCGTCGAGTGAAGATTTTTCTTGAACATGATCGTCTCCATCCCCCCTTAGCGGCCGCGCAGCATGGCTAGCAGCGTGCGTGGAACCAGTGCCACCATGACGATGTGCACCACGATAAATGCGACCAGGAAACTCATCGCGCAGAAATGCACGATCCTGGCGCTGTCGTAGCCACCCATCAGTTCGCGCAAAACCGGGAACTGCACCGATTTCCAGATTGCCAAACCGGAAATCACCAGCAGGATCAAATCCAGGATGACCGAGACATACGCCAGTTTTTGCACGGCGTTGTAATGATCGAGGGAGTCGTGCTGCAGCTTGCCGCGCAAGGCCTTGAACAAGTCCTGGACCACCTCGGACGGACGCAGCGGCAAGAATTTTTTCCATAGACGGCCGCTGGCGGTATTGAATAGCAGGTAGGCCAGGCCGTTAAAGAACAGCAGCCACATCGCCGCAAAATGCCATTGCAAGGCGCCGCCCAGCCAGCCGCCCAGGGTCCATTCGCTGGGAATCCGAAACGAGAAAATCGGCGATGCGTTATAGATGCGCCAGCCGCTCAGGATCATGATGATCACGGCCAGCGCGTTGAGCCAATGGGTGATGCGCAGCCAGATCGGGTGAATGACAGGCTTTTTGAGTGTAGAGGATGGCATTTAGGCCGCCTGCATCAAGTGAGGGACGGTCAATATGGGCAGCGCGACTTGGTTCACGATTGTCTCCGGTTGCTAAGCAATGAGTTTTTTCATATGGCTTAGTCGCAGACCAAACCAGTTCATTACATGACTTTCATCATAATCTTATTAATTAAAAAGATAAGAGGAGAAATGTAATATTTGAGTGGCAATATTTTTCATGCAAGTCTTTGATTTTTAAGAGGTTAAGATGCAATTTTGATTGCAGAAAAGAAAAACGCCGCAGAAGCGGCGTTTTATTGGAGCGAGAGGCGAGAAATTATCGATCAGCGTAGGGATTGGGCCAGCCGAGGCTGCCTAATATTTCTATTTCCAGGTTTTCCATTTCCGTCGCTTCTTCATCGTCTTCATGGTCATAACCTTGTGCATGCAGGACACCGTGCACCACCAGATGCGCGGCATGTTCCACCAAGGTCTTGCCTTGTTCCTCTGCTTCGCGTTGCAAGACGTCGGTACAGAGGATGATATCGGCTTGGGTAACGCCGTCATCTCCTTCCGCCTGATCTTCCGAGTAGGCAAAGGTCAGCACATTGGTGGCGTAATCCTTGCCGCGATAGTCGCGGTTCAGGGCGCGGCCTTCGTCGGCGTCGACAAAGCGAATCGTCAGCTCTGCCGGCGCCAGCAAAGCCGCTTGCACCCAGCGGCGCAATTGCGGGCGCGGCACGCTGTCTTGCAGGCGCGGATCGGGATATTGCACCGATAAGGAAAGTTTATTTTTTGACGGCATGGCGGCTGCGAGCGGTTTTGGTAATCCCGGTTGGCACCGGCTTGGCGGGGGCGGCGGGCGGCGTGGCGGCTTCGATTACGCCATGGGTGGACGCCACCGGCGCCGCTTGCGATGCGGTTTCGTAAGCGTCGACAATGCGCGCCACCAGGGGATGGCGCACTACGTCGCTGCTGTTGAAGCGGGTGAAGGCGATACCGCGCACATCTTTCAGAATATTCACGGCGTCGATCAAGCCGCTCTTCTGGCCGCGCTGCAGGTCGATCTGGGTGACGTCGCCAGTGACCACGGCCTTGCTGCCGAAGCCGATCCGGGTCAGGAACATTTTCATCTGTTCCGGCGTGGTGTTTTGCGCCTCATCCAAAATGATGAAAGCATGATTCAGCGTGCGGCCGCGCATATACGCCAGCGGCGCGATTTCGATCGCCTGCTTCTCAAACATTTTCTGGGTGCGGTCAAAGCCCAGCAAGTCATACAGCGCGTCATACAAGGGGCGCAGATAGGGATCGACTTTTTGCGCCAGATCGCCAGGCAGGAAACCCAGACGCTCGCCAGCTTCTACCGCCGGCCGCGTCAGCACAATACGTTTGACGGCATCGCGTTCCAGCGCGTCAACCGCGCAGGCGACTGCCAGATAGGTCTTGCCGGTACCGGCCGGGCCTATGCCTAGCGTCACGTCGTGTTCCAGAATCGAACGGATATATTGGCTTTGATGCGGGGTGCGGCCGCGCAGATCGCTACGCCGGGTTTTCAGAACCGGGCTCTCGATATCGCTCTCGGTCAGCTCGGCATCGGCTTGATCGATACTCGCTTCATCGCCGGTTTCGCTGTCGGCCTGGCCGTTGCTTTTGGCTGCTTTCGGCTTCTTCCCCAATCCCAGCCTGGCTCTTTGTTCAACCAGCGCCAGCTGGATTTCATCCACCGAGATCACTTTGTTGGCGACGGCGTAAAACTGATCGAGTATTTCCACAGCGCTTTCCGCATTGCTGCCGGCGGCGATAAATCTGTCGCCGCGGCGGAACAGCGTCACGTCCAGCGCCGCGGAAATCTGCCGCAGGTTTTCATCCAGCGGTCCGCACAGATGCGCCAGCCGCGTATTGTCTAGCGGCTCGGGAATGAAATAATGCGGCTGGGTAGGGGTTTTGGTTTTCAAACTGTGGTTTGCTTATCTGGTTTGTCTGGTTGGTGGGCGCCGCGCTGAAAATTATTCAGCCACTACGATTTCACCGCGCAAGGTGTAGGTATAGGTGTCTGTAATCTTGACGTCGATTAGTTCACCGATCAGGCGCGCACTGTTAGGACCGGCGTCGAAGTTGACTACGCGGTTGTTCTCGGTCCGGCCCTGGAATTCGGCCGGATTTTTCTTCGATGGCCCTTCGACCATGATGCGCTGCACCGTGCCGACCATGGCGGCGCTGATCTTGCCGATATTTTCTTCCACCACCGCTTGCAACTGCTGCAGCCGTTTCAGTTTGACTTCATGCGGCGTGTCGTCCTGCAGATTGGCCGCCGGAGTTCCCGGACGCGGGCTGAAGATGAAGCTGAAACTGTTGTCGTAGCCGATATCGGTAATCAGTTTCATCAGTGCTTCGAAATCGGCATCGGTCTCGCCTGGAAAGCCGACAATGAAGTCGCTCGAAATGGTGATGTTAGGGCGCACCTGGCGCAAGCGCCGGATCACCGATTTGTATTCCAGCACGGTATAGCCGCGTTTCATGGCTGACAAAATACGATCCGAGCCATGCTGCGCAGGCAGGTATAAATGATCGACCAGCTTCGGCACCTTGGCGTAGGTGTCGATCAAGCGTTGCGTGAATTCCTTCGGATGGCTGGTGACAAAGCGAATCCGTTCAATGCCGGGGATCTCGGCGATGTACTCGATCAGCAAGGCAAAGTCGGCAATCTCGCCATCCGCCATGGCGCCGCGGAAGGCGTTGACGTTTTGTCCCAGCAAGGTGATTTCCTTGACGCCTTGCTCGGCCAGTCCAGCCACTTCGGTCAGCACATCTTCAAACCGGCGCGAGACTTCTTCGCCGCGGGTGTAAGGCACCACGCAGTAGCTGCAATATTTGCTGCAACCTTCCATGATCGAGACGAATGCGGTCACACCGTCGACCTTGGCCGGCGGCATGTGATCGAATTTCTCGATTTCAGGAAAGCTGATGTCGACCTGCGAATGACCGGTGGCGCGGCGCTGGCTGATCATCTCCGGCAAGCGGTGCAAGGTCTGGGGGCCGAATACCATGTCGACATACGGCGCGCGCTTGACGATTGCCGCACCTTCTTGCGAAGCCACGCAACCGCCGACACCGATCAGCAGATCAGGATTATTGCGCTTCAGTTCGCGCAGACGGCCCAGATCGGAAAACACTTTTTCCTGCGCCTTCTCGCGCACCGAACAGGTATTCAACAGAATCACGTCGGCGTCTTCCGGGCGATCGGTCTTGATCAAGCCGTCGGAGGCGTTCAAGACATCGGCCATCTTGTCCGAGTCGTACTCGTTCATCTGACAACCGAAGGTCTTGATGAATACTTTCTTTTGCATCGTTTTTTCCATGACTACTTCTTCACTACCGTTTCAGGCTATTGCGCTGCGCATCGACTTTCTGGCCGGCTTCGTCGGAAGTCAGGATCCAGACGCGGTCGATATCGCCCTGGACATTCAAGGTGTAATTCACCACATAAGTATCGCTGCCCAGCGAGTTGGGAGTCTGGGTCAGTTGCTGGGTATTCCAGATCCGCGAGCCCGGCGACAGCCGCAGCGCGTTGCCGTTGATCGTGACGTTCGGATAGTCGGTGACGGTCAATTTGCCGCGCAGGGTCGAGGCGGGGAAATCGCGGTCGATTGCCATTGCGGAGAATGTAAGGGTTGCCAGCAGAAAGATCGTTAACAGGCGTAATAGACGGGTTGTTACCGACATAACAAACTCCATTAGATGAAAACCATGCAGTTTCTATGCATGAAGTTGAGCAAGGACTATATATACGGATGGTACAAGGCGGCCAATAATTGTCGGCTCGCGGAAGCGTCATGCGTTTGTGGCTGCAATGCTGAGCCGTATTCCGCATGACTCTCGGCCCATCGCGGGCAGCGCGGATTATAGCATTTGCCATTCAGCCAGACGTATTGTGTTTTAAGCCCTTATGAATCAATAGCTGGCCTTGTTAATTAAACTTGCTAGGTTGCTAGGTTGCTAGGTTGCTAGGTTGCTAAGTTGCCAAGTTGAAAATTGGAAATGGATAAGCGGTATATCCGCGACGATGGACGGGATCCAAAATGGTTACCTTGTGGAAACGCCTTGCCTATAATATCGGAAGGATTTCACTGTGGAAAATAATGTGAAATAAATATCGATACCAAATGGAAAAAGAGCACTGTTAATGCTATTCGGGTAATAGGGTCACGTCTTCGAATCTGAGCCTTGCAAGCGGTTACTTTGAAGCGATAGGTGCATTAATAAAGAAAATTCCATGTGCAACAGATATTGAGTTCGGCCGACTGAAGTTGCGACGCTTTTCCATGAAGGCAGCTATAGCAACATCGAAATTTATATTGCTCCAATTTTTCTGTATGTCAAATTTTTAATTTATTTCGGTTTGCCTTGCGGGGCAACCCTTTTTACGCATCTGATGCCTCTCGCAAAATGACAAATAAATTAATTTTACGAAGATATGTTACAGGGTTCACTCTCCTGGAGTTAATCGTCACGATAACAATAGCCGCTATCCTCGCAGCTATCGCTGCCCCGAGTTTTGTGTCCTTCATTAGTAGCAACAGATTAACTTCGCAAGCAAATGATTTGGTGGCAGATGCGCGACTTGCGCGCAGTGAGGCTGGTGCACGCGGGCAATGGGTCGTCATCTGCCCAAGCACCGACGGCACCAGTTGCACTAATACTGTCACCACATGGCCGCAAGGTCGTGTCGTATTTGTCGATGTAAACCGCAACGGTGTCCTGGATGCTGGAGAAGTGGTACTCAAGTATACGCCTGCACTGTCCGGCAACACTGCAGTGACCGCCAGCGGTTTCGGTGGTGTGGCGCCCATCACATTTAATCCCTATGGCGGGCTGATGCCATTAGGGACGTCGGGTAATTTTTTGCTCTGTCCTCCGTCATCCGCGTCATCGAAAAACGGACGGCAAATTGCGATAGGTGCCAGCGGAAGACCTTTGGTGACCAGGGTGTCAACATGCCCGTAAATGTGAGTAAGCCAATGAAGACCAGACCCTATATCAACATTAAAAATTACGGCCTCTCGCTAATTGAGGTGCTCGTAACAATTGTCGTTATTTCACTCGGCATGTTCAGCATGCTGGGGGTTTTCATGAATGGCCTCAAGCTTGGGTCGTCTTCGAATTACAGGACTATCGCAGCGGAGCAGGCCTACGCGATGGCGGAAACGTTGCGGGCGAATCCGTCGACATTGGGAACATCCGGTTCCGATGCTGTGTTCTCCAGTCCTTCGGCAGGTGTTGTAACCAATTGCATGCAGGCAAGCGGGTGCGGGCGGACAGATTTTGTCAATACAGCATTTGGGATGTGGCAGCAAGGTTTGGCGACCGTGCTGCAACAAGGAACCGGTACGGTATGTCGGGACGATAATCCGGTCGGACACTCCCCAGACACGACGACCACGCCACCGACCTGGAATTGTAGTGGAAAAGGACAATACGTGATCAAGATTTGCTGGAATGAGTCGCGAATTGGGGCGTCGAAACAAGCCGTAAGCGCCAGCGGATTCCTCTGTCAGTGGACGAACATATGAGCATGAAGATGCAGCGCGGGATGTCACTCATCGAGTTAATGATCGCGATTGCGATTGGCTTGGTGATTATGTTAGCGATGATTCAGGTATACATGAGTGGTTACGGTGTGCAAAGGGCGCAAACGGACACAACGCAGCTTAACGAAACGGCGCGTTTCTCATTCGATCTGCTTTCCCGGGAATTGAAAAAGTCCGGATTCCGTAATGCATGGGCAGTCGGAAGTTCTACGACTGCTCCCCTTTGCGCGGCGACGTCCGCCAATTTAGGTTCACTGTCAGGTCTGAACGATCCGACAACGGTCAATCCGGCGTCCTCAAATTTCACCGGGGGAACACAGGTAGCAGTTGCTAATTTGAGCGACGTATTGAGAGTGCGCTTCTACGGTGAGTCATTCACCAACAACGGGGCCACTATCGCTTCTTCTACCGCTGCCACCGCCGCTATGCTTGATTGCCAGGGTTATCCGGTGGCGCAAAATCAACTTGTGGAAGATACGTTGTATGTGGCAAAAGATCCCGGCAACAACAATGAGCCCACGCTTTTTTGCAATACCAGCAATCCAACGCCGGTAGTAGGGACCACGCATCCTGGTCCAATGGCCTTGGTATCAGGTGTGGAGAGTATGCAATTGTTGTACGGTGAAGATACCGATGCCGATGGCATTGTCAATCAGTATGTTCCGTGGAACAAGGTTGTCAATTCTGACCATATTCTCAGTGTAAAGGTATCGATCGTCGCGCGCAGCCCGAACGCCGTCGGCGTCGCGTCACCTACGACAGCCTTCCAGCATTTCAGTGCGCAATACCCAGCTTCCGGCAATTCTGATCTTGGCGCAGTGTTTACTCCTCCAGTCCCAACCGATAACCGAATTCGACAGATGCTTTCTACCGAAATAGCTGTTCGAAATTTCAACAGCTGCCCATAGAAAGGTGTGGATAGAATGCATTCACGCACTATCAATTTCAGTAAGAGCAAACAGCGGCAGCGTGGGACCGTCCTGATCACGGCTGTCATTTTTATGATTGTGCTGATGTTGCTCGGCATTAGTTTGGTCGGTTCCACCAGTTCGGATGAAAAAATGGCCCGGAATGCCCGTGATGCCGATGTGGCTTTTGCCGCTGCAGAGGCCGCGTTGCGCGATGCCGAGTTACAAATTACAGGGGCTTATCAATGGCCCTACAAGCCGGTCAGCCTTTATTTGTTCGATACCTCTTGCTCTAACGGTTTGTGCGACTCTACCAGCGCACCGCCAGCCACGCAGATTGATTTACTCGATTTTTTTGGAGCCTCTGCACCAGCCTCCAATAGTGTAGCAATTGGCACAGTCACAACGTCGCCCGCCATTGCCAATGTTCTCGATCAACCTCGATACCTGATTGAACTGGTCTGCTCATCATTGGGCACGCAGACAGGTTCAACTTGCGGCAAGGTATTCAGAATTACCGCGCAGGCACACGGCCGCCTGCCAAATACCAAAGTGGTTCTGCAAGAAATCTATTTGCCATCCGATTTTGTAAATTAGTCTGCCCAGCCCAGCATCCATGATTTGGAGTATCACATTGAAAACCTATCGAAACCTTATTCTATGGCTCTGTTTTGTGCTGCTGTTTCCGTCAGCTGTTTTTGCTGGGACGCTCGCGGACACGCCTCTCAGCCTTAAAGGCGGGGTGCCGCCCAATGTGATATTTGCTTTATCGGTCGAATATCCGACCGCCAATACGGCGGCATATCAGGGGGCTAGCAATTATTCTGCCAATGCTCAGTATCTCGGGTATTTCGATTCTGAGAAGTGTTACGGCTACGATGCGGCGAACGGCTGGTTCGCGCCGACTGGCGTTGCCACAAGTCATGTTTGTTCAAACTGGAGCGGGAATTTCCTGAACTGGGTAAGCATGACCGGGCTGGATGAATTCCGTTTCGCGATGACCGGAGGAAATCGCGTCCAGGATAGCGCCACATTGACTGTGCTGGAACGCAGCTATCAAAGCGGGCAGGGTGGCACCGGCAACTTCCCTGACAAAAAATTTACCGAGGATGGCAATACCACGCCCTATCCGTCAGGAACGGCGTTGACCATCAAAAATCAAGGGAATGGATCGAAGATGGTGGTCTATCCAAGTGGATCTGACGTAGCCAAGTGCAGCGGACCGACGCTGAACGGCACAACGTTCGGTTGCGCTACGATTGCTCTGCAATCGGATGGAAGTAGCGGTACTTGTACTGCATGGTCCGGCAACGGCACGTCGGGTTCGCCATACACCTGCACCACGTTCGCATTTGCCAATGGACTCACGGTGAGTAGTGTAGCGCCGGGAACAACTTCGACTGCCACTGTTGCCAGCACATCAAACACTCTTGTAACTTGTGCCAGCCCGCAGATTTACAGTGGTTCCATGAGTTGCGCTCTGACATTGCCGAATGGTGACACCGGTAGCTGCGCGAGTTGGACAGGCAGCGGTACGAGTTCTTCGCCTTATAGCTGCGCAACCTTCGGTGTTTTCTCTGGCCAGGAAAATTTCTTCCCTGGTGGCGGTGCGAACACAGTTTCAAATTTTGTGACGACCGTCATTGGTGCTCAAATAACGGAAACTCCATCAAATTGCCAGGTAAATTCAGGCAACCAGATCACGGTCACTTGCACGCTGGCGAACAAAGATGTAGCAACTTGCAACTCCTTTACAGGGAAAAAGTCGCAAACCTGTTCCGGATTTAGCTTTTCGAGCAGCAAAGAAGTCTATGTCGACTCGTCACCAGCAGGGACTGGGACGACGACCCTCAACAAGATAAGTTACTACAATAGTTACAGTATTACTTACACCCCACAAACAACAGCCCCTGTTTATTATATTTCGTCCTATCCTGGCAGCATATCAACCACATCAGGATACTATTATACCTCTTCATACAATATCGGCTTTGGTAGCACGCAATCCTATAACGTCCGGGTTAAAGTTTGCGACTCAACAATCGGACTAGAAAGCAACTGTAAGCAATTCGGCAGCACATGGAAGCCTACTGGCGCCATACAGGAAAATGGCGACAAGATGCGATTCGGCGTGATGTCCTATTTTCAAGCCAATGATATTGATAATGCTGTGATGCGTTCCAAGTTGAAATACGTTGCGCCGCAGAAATACTCATCTGCCGGAGGCACAATTGCCAATGGCAATGCGGAATGGTCTGCAACTAACGGAACGCTAATCCAGAATCCAGATTCCGGCGATGCGGCAGCGGCGAATTCATACATCGGTGCCGCCACCAACACCGGTGTTATCAATTACATCAACAAATTCGGTAGTTCATCGCATACCTATAAAACCTACGATGACATCGGCAAGTTGTATTACGAGTCGTTAAAATATTTACGGGGGGGTAAGCAGCCGACCACGGATTTTTACAACGGAGCGACATCAGCTAACAGCGATGGTTTTCCGGTGATCACTCAATGGGACGATCCTGTACTGTATTCCTGCCAGAAGAATTACATCATCACAATGGGCGACTCACACACCTGGTGTGACAAGCGTTTACCGGGTGGTACTTATGGTACAGACAGTACCGGCGCATGCCAGGCTTATACGGATGCAAATGGCAATGCACATCTCAAGGACACCGGGTCGCTGAGTGGTGATAGCGGCGTCAATGTGACGACGGCGACAAATGCGGTCGGCGCTCTTGAAGGCATGAGTAATCTTGCCACCACCGTTACGGGTGCTGGCGGCTCCGCCAGCTATGACATTGGCGGCTTGGCCTACTGGGCAGCCAGCCACAATATCAGGCCAGATTTAGTCGGGATGCAGACCGTCCAGAGCATGGTGATTGATGTACAGGAAAATCAGGATTGCGCTTACCTGTCGCAGTTCTGGCTGGCCAGCAAATATGGGAACCCGGCATCCTATGACGCAAATGGAACCTGGCTCGCCAGTAATAATCCGGCCATGAGCACGATCCTGCAACCAACTTGCAGTTCACGCCCCGCACCGGTCGTAAGCGGCAACGTCAGTTGGCCGAAAAATTTGCTGAGCGCAGGCAATCCCCCTGCGATGATTGCTTCGGTGCAAGGTGCTATCGCAACAATTGCGGCGCAAATTGGTGATGAGGCAGCGCTGGCGCAATCCGCGGGCTCCTTGGATACCGGTACCGGCGCATATCTCTATCGCGCAATTTACAATTCGGGTGGCTGGACCGGTGATGTGCAGGCGTTGAGCATCGATACCAGCGGAACCATCGGTGCCACCCCAGCATGGACTGCATCGAGCAAGTTACCTTCGGCAACTGCCCGCTCTATCTTTACCTTCAACGACGGTTTGAAACCGGACGGAACCACTGAGTCCACTGCCAACACCCGCAAGGGCGTAGCCTTCGACCCGGCTAACTTGACGACGAATTTATCTACCGGGGAGCAAGCATTTCTGAACAAAAACGAGTTCGGGACTGTTGATGGATTGGCCGTCGACCGCGTGAACTGGCTGCGCGGTGACCAGTCCAAAGAAGCGAATTCACCCGGTACCAGTACACCCAACCCCAACTCTAATAATGGATGGCGCTCCCGTTCTTCCGTGCTGGGCGACATCATTAATTCGAAACCGGTCTTCGTGGGTGCGCCAACTTTCTTGTCCGGTGCAGGCTTTTCGGCCTTTGCCCAGACTAACGCCAATCGCAAACCGGCGGTCTATGTCGGCGGCAATGATGGCATGCTGCATGCGTACGACGCGTCGTTCACGACTGGAACCGATGGCAACCCGGTCGTCACTTCCACCAGCGGCGCGGAACTGTTTGCCTATGTACCGAGCGCCAATTATCAAAAACTGAGTCAATTAATGTCGCCGAATTACAGCCACAAGTATTTCGTCGATGGCAGTCCTGTTGTCGGCGACGCTAATTTCACCTCCGGTGGCTGGAAAACAATGCTGGTTGGCGGCATGAACGCCGGTGGTCAAGGTATGTATGCGCTGGACGTCACGGATCCAACTGCATTTAGCACTTCGAAAGTGTTATGGGAATTTACCGATAAAGACGATACTGATCTCGGTTTTACTTTCAGTCAACCCATCATTCGCAAGTTGAATAATGGTAAATGGGCGGTTATTTTTGGCAGCGGCTATAACAACACCTACGCTGATGGCAGCGTCAGTACAACCGGACGCGCCTATCTTTATGTCCTGTACGTTGATGGCCCTGGCGCCGGGCAGCCATGGAAATTAAATACCAATTACTTCAAGGTCGCCTTGATCTCTCCCAATGAAGGCACATTGCCTCTGGCTCCGCCGAACGGATTGGGTTCGATCGCCGGCGTCGACCGGGATCAGAACGGCACAGTGGATATCGTCTACGCAGGCGATCGATTCGGCAATCTCTGGAAAATTGATGTGACAGATCCAACCAATCTGCAATCTTCGTTTGGCTCTGCAACGGCGCCACAGCCACTATTCACTGCAGTCACTGCTGATATACCGGCCAAGGCACAGCAAATCACGACTGGCGTTGACGTGGCAAGGCATCCGAACGGAGGATTCCTGGTCATGTTCGGCACCGGATCATGGATAGATCAAACGGACGCGCAATCCCCTTTTAATACTGATACCTTTTATGGCATTTGGGATAAAGATGACGGCTCGACGACAGTGAGCAGTCGTTCCTCATTACAGAAGCAACGGATTATCACTTATATCGATAGCAGTGGAAACACATGTACTGCAGCTAGTCCAAACTGCTTTCCTATAATGTCGAACTGTCAACCCAATTACTCAACTACATCGCAAACCACGAGTGCAACGGTGCTGTGTCCGTCCGATCTTGCCCCCGCAAGCACCGGACAACAACTCGGTTGGTACTTGGATCTGCCCGGCAGCGGTGAGCGAGTCCATTCATCTGTGCCAAAAATCTCAGGCACAGTGCTGACGTTTACTACTCTTATGCCATCTACCGATCCTTGTTCAGGAAATACTGTCGGTCAAGAATATGACGTGAGCTATTTGTCCGGTGGAGCACTTTCGCAACCCGTCTTTGTTTTCACAAACAATTCGAGTGGGCTAATTTCAACAACGATTGCCGGACAAGTTGTCTCGGTGCCGGCAGCTGGCCATGTAATAGCAGGTGGCGCGAGCGACAATCCTGTGACTTTTAATATCAAGCAACCACCTGGCATCGCACTGCCGTCAGGCATGCCTACTCCACCAACAGCAGCGTGTGCGGCCGGACAATGCCCGAACTATGTACCGGGGTGGGGTTTTATGATGAATTTGCAGGGTCCGACGTCAAGATTTAGCAAATACGTTTGGAGTTGTCACCCGCCACAATTCGGCAACGGGACACCAATTTGCGAAGCAAAAATTAAGTCAGGTCAATTCGGCAGGCTGGATTGGAAACAGATCAATCGTTAGGAGGATGAATGAAAAGACATACCACAGGCTTTACCCTGATTGAGCTAATGATTACGATGGCAATCATCGCGATCCTTGCCGCAGTTGCAATTCCCTCCTATATGAACTATGTGAAAAGGGGAGCGCGGTCGGCGGCGGAGGGCGATATGCTGAATATGGCACAGACGCAGGAACGGTACTTTACAAACAATAATACGTATGTTGCCGTAGCCGCTCCCCCCACAGCACCACTGGCCGGATTTCAGAATTATTCTGGCGGCAGCTCCGCTGCAAGAAAATACGACATCACGGTTGCTGCAGGCCCGACAGGATCGATCAGTACATCGTTTACGGTTAGTGCTACGCCGTCAAACGGCTATAGTGACACAACGTGCACTACCTTAACGCTTGACAGTACTGGTGCAAAAGGAAGTGCCAAAGGCAATGCATCGCCTTGTTGGTAAGTGTATCGCCACGAAGATGCCTTCGGCCTCCGTGCGGGATGTTCCATAAAATTTGTGCATGTGGTTGCACAAGTTTATCAATATGAAAATTGCTGTTCATGTTAATTGCAAGTATCCGAATAGCGTGAGCTGCGCGCAATTTGGAAGAAACGTGTGTCGCAGCGGAACTGGAAGATTGTTGTGAACTGGGCAGGTTCGAGGGAAGATCAGCAGCAGGGCAATATTCGCGCGAAGGCTATCGTTGTCGTTTGCGCTTTTCTCTCAATATCTTTGCACGTGTTTACCTACTATTTTTTGATGCCGCCTACTCTGGCTATGAAAGGAGGCGGAAGCACAGACCGAAATAGCGCGATCGATAAAATCCCGCAATCGCTCGTGGTGCAGATACTAATGGATCGGACGAAGCCGGCAATTTCTCCGATAACCAATTCAATTCCGACTGAAATTGCAGAGACAAAAATAAGCACCTCTCAGGAAGCTACAACTGAAAAAATAAATAATGGTTCCGAGGGTTTGTCTATTCATCACTCGCTTCACGATCTGTCAAAGCAACCGGAACTTGTTGGGGGCGCTCCGAATTTTGTTGAGTTTCCACTAGAGAGAATGCCTTCGGGATCACTGTTGCTAAGATTGATTATTGATCGATTCGGTCATGTTAGTTCTGTGACTTCGTTGCGCTCAACTCTACCGCGAGAAATTGAAGGTCAAATTGTCATGCAATTTTATCGGGCAACTTATCAACCAGGAGAAATTGACGGGATTCCTGTTGATAGCGAAATGTACGTGTATGCACAGATTTAGAAATTATTGTTTCTCCACTTGTTGCAGGGAAGAATATGCGTCAAGCAGCGAAGCCAGCGAAAAAATCGTCGTTGTTAAGGTAGCGGATTGCTTTACTGCGTGGCAGGAGTAAAGTGAAGCAGCACGAGCTTCTTCCTTAAAACAGCAATTAACAAAGGAGATTCGTATGTCCGCACATACTTACAAGATAGTCGAACTCGTTGGATCGTCCACGATCGGCACCGATGACGCAATCCATAACGCGATTTCCAAGGCAGCACTTACTGTAAAACACATGGACTGGTTCGAAGTCATTGGAACACGCGGACATATAGCGGACGGCAAGGTCGCTCACTATCAGGTCACGCTCAAAGTAGGTTTCAGACTTTTGGATGTCGCATCCTGACCTGGGAATGTCAGATCGCGACTACTACACGTGAAGGGCTGCTCCTTACCGCTGCCGCGAGATCTCAAAGCCTTGCGCCTTCACCGGTTCGGGGCTTTTTGTATTCCGCTGATATAAATAACTATAAAAGGGTATTGAAAATTGATTCAACGGCGCAATATCAGTTTG
>NZ_JAGQEG010000070.1 GCF_018305005.1 Collimonas silvisoli | reverse complement strand
CAAACAGGTGTACAGCACGGAATTCAGTTCCTTTTGATGATTTTAAAACGATGACGTGAATCAGTTTTCCAGATTGAAACGAGTGCTCCTTAGCCTCGTCGGTGTGGTAGGCAATTGTCGATCCTAGTGGCGTTTTATCGAACATGGCTCTTAGCTCATTAACCATAAATGTACGAGGAACAATAATGCCAATTCCTTCTCCGAGGTACGATCTAAGCTGTCGCTCGACTGTCTTATACATAGCATCGAATTGTGCCTGCCGATCAGAAAATTCCAATAATTCGGCACGCGACTGCTGTTCGTCTTCCTTATAGTTACAGTTGGCTCTCAGTCGATCAGCATCTTTTTTCGGCTGGAGGGCCTTGTCAGCCACATCTGCGATAGCAGTGCCGATTCGGTAGTGATAACGCAATTCCGTCTTATGAAAACCAAGGCTTTCAAGTGATGAGATAGTTTGGCCCGACTCATAAATCATTTGCTTGGTGTCCCCTGCTACTGTTACGCGATCGGAGAGTTGCATGAGTGCCTGTACCTCGTCGATAAGTAAATCCTGGACTTCATCAATCAAAACTGCATCATAGAGATTTTTCCCCCCCACCCGTTGATTTGCAACGGATAGCATTTTGAGAATCTGTTGTCTTTGAATCTCGAAAGTTGCATTTTTATCATATGAACTCAGGAGTTCTGGGGCATACGATGCTATGTGAGAAAAGGCCCAGCGTTTGAAAGTCTGAATTTGTTCGGGTTCCAGATATTTCT
Organism: Collimonas silvisoli; assembly: GCF_018305005.1. Taxonomy (GTDB): domain Bacteria; phylum Pseudomonadota; class Gammaproteobacteria; order Burkholderiales; family Burkholderiaceae_D; genus Collimonas; species Collimonas silvisoli. Next base: position 28,926 of record NZ_JAGQEG010000070.1, on the reverse strand, counting down.
TTTCCACCACACCCATGTGTATAAAATCCCGCAGAGAGCGTGTGAACGTTAACACCAGCACATTCTTAAGTCCACTGCCGTAGATGAAGCGGGCCCTCATCACGACGAGATTTGTTTTCCCTGAACCTGGAGGGCCTATAAGTAAATGTCTGCCGTCGGCGTCTAGATGAACGAAACGTTTTTGATCTTCATCCATTTGCTCCAATTTAGTCCACCAGCTACCTTGCATTTTATTCTCCCTAGTTTAGGTTGATTTTGGTCAGCGCTACTAAGTCCATCCCATCAGTAAGGTGTCCGGTGTCGTTCAATTCGGTATGTTTGACGAGCATATTACTCATTGCGTCGACAAGAGTATCTAGGAGTTGTCGTTGTTCTTGATCATCTACAATGAGTTCCCCAATGGGAAGATATTCACCATTAAATTCGATATCGTCACGTTCAAGAGCCGCCCGTACAGCGACCTGAACTGATGCAAATTTCTCTCGAATACCTGATTCCCAAGAGCACTCGACGGCTAGTCCTAATCCCAATTGAACTTCAGTGAGTTTTAGATGAAGGCAAATGCAGTTTTCATTTCTGCCTAGCTGACTTATCCGCAATTGCGGTGAGAATTCGGCGATAAGTTGTTTTCTTAACTCCTCGACCAGTCTTTCAAGTGATTCACGTCTCGCCGTTCGCAATAACCGTGCTTGAGTTTGATCAAGCTCCGCGCGGGCGGTGTTTGCTGCACGATTAGATAACAGACGCTTCAGTTTGTTTTTGCCAGGCTCTGTACGCTCGGAAAAGTCAGACCAATCCACAATCTGCAATCTTAGCTGGCTATCCTTTGTAAGACATCTCGCTGCAAGTGCTGCCCAGCGAGAGTTATGAGACTGCACTCCTGAAAAATCGGGCGCTTCGCGCATTACTGCCATCGCAAGTGCATATTTGTTTTCTGCCGCTACTGCCTTTTCGAAAAGAGGTCTCTTACGAACTAAATCATGAAGTACGCCACCTATCTGATAGATGGTCAATGCTTTCCAGAGTGCGGGGGAGGGCGGCTCAAGGCGGAAAAGATATTCAGGAGAGCTATACTGTGCAGTCGCGATAAATGGCCGTTTGTCCCCATGGTCCGTGCCGTCGACTCGGTCTTCATCGTCTGAAATTGTTCTCACAACTCCAAGATCAAGCAGTTTGAGTTGAGTAAAGTCGCGCGATATAAGTATGTTTTCCGGCTTGATATCGCGATGTACCAAATCGAATTTCTCAAGAAACTGTACCGCCTCAACGAGTTGGTGAATAAGTGGAAAAATCGCTTCGTCCGGCACGGCAGCGATGACCCGTTTTAGTTCTACTCCAGCAAAGAACTCCATTGTGACAAAACAAGTCCCGTTCTCCTCGTCAACAGCCAGCGTATCAACCATGGAAATGCAATGTTGATTGATTAGCCTTCGTTGCAGTTCCAATCGGAAGCGTTCCGCAGGCGCGGCGTCGGAGGTAAAGAAAGCTGGAGAATAAACTTTAAGGGCTTGCTTCGCGGATGTTTGGTCCCAGAGAAACACCACTGCGGAGCCGCCATCGCCTAGCTGTAGGTCAATATTGCCGCCGCCGCGTTTAGCAACGAAGATTTCCGCTAGTTGGCGACATACTTCAATATCATCTTTTTTCATGCAGCCCCAGACTGTCAAATTGAAAGTTGAATCGACCTGCGGTAGCCATACATCTAATTAAATGTTGCAAAATAATAACATGCAAATGTTGCCTCTAACACATAATTGGGAATGTACAGAATGAAACTAATTCCCGTGGCGCATTAGGATGACTGGCGGGATATCAAAAATAGTTAGCCAGAAAAATTCGTGACCCCTTTGACGAACTCAGAACTGTCATATCCCCCGTCCCCCTCTCGTTCCCGCGATTAGACGGCACAAACGTTATGAATGGCTTGCTCCGGTTCGGCGGGTAAGGACCATTGGCCGGTTGTCGAAGGGCACGAATCGAACTGCGCGAAGGTCTTGCTGATCTTCCTCACTGGATTGCAGGCGTCTTGTGCGTCCTCCCGCCAGCTTGGGTTTGCGGACCAGTTTGGCAGGATTGCAGAGATGCTTCAGCCCCCAGTCCTTCCGTGCCACTTCATCCAGGTGAGAAATGAGTGCGAGTTCTAAGAGTACAGTGTTTGCACCGATTGACCCCGCCGTGCGGCTATCTTGATATTCGGCAAGTTGCTTGCCTCGCATGGAGGGTAAGGGGAGGAAGGCTAGCGGATGAAGTTTCCAGTCATTAATGCGCCGGAATTCATTGGATGCGCTTTTCTTGTGTGGGGTAATTTCGATGGAGTAGCGTGTAAGTGCATTTCCAAGCGTTAAAGCGTCTGCTTCTTTTAGGGCATCTCCCAGACCTCGGAGCAATTGCTGTTTCCGTTGTGTAGGCCAAAGAGCAGCTTCGGTATGAGAGGGGAATGTTTGAGAGGTTTCGGGGGTGTCCCTTGATGCGAACACGTACTTGATACGGCGATGGACCGCGCTTGCGGATTTGTGCCATGTTAAAAGTCTCCAGGTTGGAGACCCAATGGCGCAAGAGCCGTAAACAGAAAAGGGCCAGCATGTAGCTGACCCTTATATATCTTGACTCCCCGACCTGGACTCGTACCAGGGACCTGCGGATTAAAAGTTCCTTGCCGGCGCCGCCGGGCAGCCGCGCCAGCTGGTTGCCGGCGGAATCGATTCGCCCTTCATTACCAGCGTCAGTGCACCCAGCTTGGCATTGTCGCCGACCGCTGCACCGTACAGCACGAAGCTGCGCGGCCCCATGTAGACCCGGCTGCCGATGTTGACGTGGTCGATCTTCATGACCCGGTCTTCGAACAAATGAGTCTGCGGACACGCCTGGGCATTCAGTTCGCTGTAGGCGCCGATGGTGACGCAATCGAACTCGGTAATGTCGGTGGTATTCATGTAAACACCGCGGCCGATACGGCACCCCAGCAGGTTGAAGGCCAGCGGCAGCCACGGCGTGCCACGCAGATAGTTCATGAAATTCGGAATAGCAATCCCTTCATACAGATTGGTCACGCCTTCCGAGAGCCAGACGAACGGTGTCCACATCGGTACGCTGCACTTCTTGTAGCGTCCGATCAGCAGCCATTTCAGGGCGGCGATAAAAATGAAAGTGCCAATGCCATATAGCAAACCGGCAGTGGTGAGCAGGGAGATGACCTCGCTCCATTGGCCGGCGCCGGCCAGCGGCATCAGATTCAATACCACGGTATAACCGACCGCGATCACGATCGCATGCGGCGAGACGATGCGGAAACCTTCCACCAGCGCACGGCCCAGGCGGCGCCGGCGCGACGGGCGGAATGTCAGGTGTTCCGGGAAGCCGCTGGTCTGCTCACGCGCAGGCAGGTTGATCGGCGGCGAGCCGAGCCATGTGTCGCCGGGCTGCATGCGGTGGTTGTCCGGCGTGCGCGAATGGACGCCGATCAAGACGTTCTCCGGCAGAATGCTGCCATCCGGCACGTAAGCGCCGTTACCGACAAAACTGCGGCGCGAGATCACCGTTGGCTTCATGGTTATCCAGCCGCCGTCGATCTGTTCGTCGCCCAGCAATACGGCGTCGGCGATAAAGGTGTCGTCGCCCAGGGTCAGCATGTCAGGCACCACGCCCAGCGCGGTCGAAATCTCGGCGTGACGGCCTATCTTGGCGCCCAGCAGGCGGTACCAGTACGGCGCGTAGACGGTGGCGTAGACGCCGTGCAAGACGCTCAGGCTGGATTCCTGAATCTGGTTGACCAGCCATTTGCTGCAATAGATATTGCTGCGCACCGGCCAGCTGCCGGCCCGCATGCGCGGCAGCAGGCTCCAGCGTATGCCGGCCGAGAGCAAGGCGGTGCACACGATCAGGATCGCAGTTGCCGGGAAGGCCAGCACGAAATATTTGCTCAGCTGGAACGGTACGTTATTACTTTGCAGCCAGGGGAAGCGATCGGTATCGTCCAGCCAGTCGATCAGGATGAAACTCGGAAACACCGGCATGAAGAACAGGGTGGTGATCAGCAGTGCGCCGAACAGGAAAAATATCGACTCGCCCAGCTGACGCGTGCGGGTGACCGGCGGCCGCGGCGGCTTTGCGGCTTGATCGAAAGCACCGGCGTCGCGCGCCGGCGAACCGCTCCAGACACGGCCGGCCGGCACCGTCTGCCCTTCGCTGATGGCGCTCTGGCCCTCCACATGGCCGAAGGCGCCGACACCGGTGTCGCCTTCCATGACGACGTAAGAACCGATGCAGCTTTCGCGTTGCAGCGTGATCGGCCCCAGCACTAGCTGGCCATGTTCGACCCGGGCGTTTTCAAAATTCACGGCGTTGCCGATACTCACGCCGTCCTCGATGGTGAGCAGGTCGTGAGCACGCAAGGTCATCGAGCCGATGATGACTTCGGAGCCGATGCGGGCGCCGAGCGCTCTTAACCACCAGCTGTACAGCGTCGAGCCGCTCAGCAGATAGGCCGGCGCCGCCTCGATCAGGCGATCCGCCAGCCACCAGCGATAATAAGTAATTCCCCAGAGCGGGTAGCGGCCGGCTTTCAGGCGCCCTGCGATCAGCCATTTGGCGGCGATCGCAATCGCGAATTCAAACAAGGTGGCCAGCAGGAACACGCCGACCGACACCGCGATGGCGCGGGCGATGGAATCGCCTGGATCGCCGGTGAAGAAGTGGTAGGTGAAAAACGGCGCCAGCCACTGCATCATGCGCATCGCCACCAGCCAGGGCACGGCAGCCGCTTGGGCGGCGCCGCACAACCAGCGTTTCAGGTCCGACGGCGCGCTCCAGTTGGTGTCGACCGCGATGCCGGCGGCGGGCGCCAGCGCCAATACCTGAGCAATGCGGCCAACGGTGCGGTTCATGTAAATGTCGCGCACCGTCACATGGGCGAAATCGGGATTGGCGCGCAGAGCCGAGGCGAGTTTTGCCGCGAACAGCGAATGGCCGCCGAGATCGTTGAAGAAATCGGCGCTGCGCTGGATAGGCTGGCCGGGGAAGAGTTTGTTGAGCGCGGCAAACAGGGCTGCTTCGGCCGGCGTCTCGGGGCTGTCCGAATCCAGGCCGGCGTTGCCCGCGCTGATGGCGGCCAACGGCCTGGCTTTGAGCGCCTTGCGGTCGATTTTGCCGGAAGTCAGGCGCGGCATTTCCTGCATGGGCTCAAAGAAACCGGGCACCATGTAGGGTGGCAGCCGTTCGGCCAGGGCGTTGCGCAGAGCTGCAGGTACAACTTCAGAACCACTCTCCGGCACGATGAAAGCAATCAACTGGTCGATGCCGTCTTCCTGGCGCAATATCACCGCCACCGTGCCGACACCCGGCTGGCGCGCCAGCGCTTCTTCGATTTCACCCAGTTCGACCCGAAAGCCGCGAATCTTCACCTGGTCGTCGGTACGGCCCAGGCATTGGACCCGGCCGTCGGCTTCGATCCGGGCCAGGTCGCCGGTGCGGTACAAGCGGCGGTCATGGCCGCCGCTAGACCAGGGATTGCTCAGGAATTTCTCGGCCGTCAGTTCCGGCCGTCCCAGATAACCTTCGGCAACGCCGGGGCCGGTAATGCACAATTCACCCACTTCGCCGCGCGGCAACAGGATCAAGCCGTTTTCGACAGCCGGATTGATCACCAGCAAGCCGTAATTAGGCAAGGGGCGGCCGATGGTTACCGCCTGGTTGGCGTGCAGTTCGGCCAGGCTGGCCGATACCGTCGCTTCGGTCGGGCCGTAGGTATTGAAGATTTGCCGGCCGGATTCAGGTTTTGCCCAGCGGCTGACCAGCGCTTCCGGACACATTTCGCCGCCGAGATTGATGATGCGCAAGCTCGGCACATCCTGGTTGAAGAGCGCCAGCAGGGTCGGCACCGCATGCAATACGGTAACGCCATGCGCCGCCAGGGCCAGCGGCAAGGCTTCCGGATCGGAGGCCAGTTCCTTGGGCGCGATCCAGAGCGTGGCGCCGGCCAGGTAACTGATCCAGATTTCTTCGAACGACATGTCGAAGGCCACCGAAAACCCCTGGTAGACGCGATCGCTGACGGTAACGCCCAATACGGCGTTTTCGCTGCGCAGGAAATGACAGATGGCGCCTTGGGTGATGGCGATGCCTTTCGGCTTGCCGGTCGAGCCGGAGGTGTAGATCACATAAGCCGGATCGCTGCGCCTGGCGTTTTGGCGGCGCAGCAGCGGCGCGTCGGAACTGGCGGGGGCCAGCAACTGTTCTGCAGTCCAGACCTGGCAGGCAATTTGGCCCAAGTCCAGGCGTGGGGCGAATTGCCGGCAGCTGACAATGCCGGGGGCTTGGGCGTCTTCCAGGCAGACGGCGATGCGCTCTGGCGGCGTATCGGCGTCTAGCGGCAGCCAGGCGGCGCCGGCTTTGGCGATGCCGGCTTGCATGATCAGCAGGTCGATGCCGCGTGGCAGCCACAAGCCGACGATCTGGCCCGGCCCGACGCCGGCGGCGATCAGGCGTGAAGCCACCAGGTCGGCGCAATGGTTGAGTTCGCGATAACTCAGCTGGCGCTCGCCAAATACCATGGCGATCTGGTCCGGCACGCGAGCGGCGGTGGCCTCAAGCAGATCGGCCAGCACTTCGTCGCGTATCAGCTCTGGCTGAGCCGGCCCGTGCAAAATATCCGGGTGGGTGCAAAAACTGCTGGCGGCGACGTTATCGACGAGCAAAGACTGGGTCATGAATGAGTCAAGTGAGGGATGGCAAACCGGCGATGGTAGCACGGCTGATATGGGTAACGTTCAGACAATTTGGGGTTGGACCAATACATCGGTATCGGCAAGATTTACCAATGGCCGGGCAAGGCGCAAGGCAACGCTTTTCCGCTACCTGGCGGCCATCGCCAGCCGGCGTTTCAGGAGGCTTGCACGGACGTAAACAACGCATTGCAGCCGATTAGTTTATCTCTCACCAATAAACTTGCTAATTGGAAACTATTGGTCGTATCATGGCGCATACAAGGTCCGGTTTCAAGTAGTGTCGTTTTGCGCAATTTTCTGCAATCCAGCTAAAGCTTCTGACTGTGCAAATTCTTCAGCGAGGTTTGTGATGCAGCAATTGAAGAAATTTTTGACTATGGATGGCGGCGTGAGCTGGATCAGGGTGATTCTGCCTTTTCTGGCGATTGTGGTCTTGATGGTGGGGCTGCTGGCGTTCAGCATGAATATCCTGTCTTCGGTGCGGGCTTTTATCAGCGGCGAGAGCCTGTGGTCGAAAGCGCAGAAGGAGGCGGTATTCCACCTGAATCAATATGCGGTCACGCAAGCCGATGCCGATTACCAGAAAGTCTTGAAGGCGCTGGCTGTGCCCATCGGCGATCAGAAGGCCAGGGCGGAGCTGGACAAGCCTGATCCGGATCTGCAAGTTGTGCGCCAGGGCTTTCTGGACGGCGGCAACCATCCCGACGATATAGGCGGCATCATCCGCCTGTATCGTTATTTCAAGAATTTCAGCTTGCTGAAAGAACCGCTCGCCAACTGGACGTTCGGCGATCAGCTGATCCAGGAGCTGAGTGCCGAAGCCGGCCGTTTGCATGCGGCGATTGCTGCCGGCAATCCGGATCCGCTGACGATGGCAGCCAGTATCGGCCGTATCCGCGAGATAGACGCCCGTCTGACGCCCTTGGAGCGGCGCTTTTCAGCCAGCCTGGGAGAATCGTCGCGCCAGGCCCAGCGCTGGCTATTGTTGGCGACGCTGGCGATTGCCATCGCATTGATGATTTTCGGCAGCTGGATTTCGCGTTATATCCTGATCAAGAGCGACCGCTTCGAAGAAGCGCTGAAAATCAGCGAGGAGCGCCTGCATCTGGCGATGCTGGGCAGTAACGACGGCTTGTGGGACTGGGATATCCAGTCCGATAACATCTACTATTCGCCACGTATGAAGGAGTTGCTGGGATACACGCTGGAAGACCCCGAGCCGACGCCGCTGCAGTTCCTTAACTGCATTTATCCTTCGGATCTGGATGCGGTGCGGGCTACACTGACCTCGCATCTGCACGATAATTCGCCGTGTGACATCGAGTTCCGGATTGTCACCAGGTCGGGCGAATTGCGCTGGGTGCGTTCATGTGCGCAATCCACCAGCAATGCTGCCGGCCAGCCGGTGCGCATGGCCGGTTCGGTGACCGACATCACCGCCCGCAAACGGACCGAAGAGCAACTGTATGCAGCCAAGGAGCGCGCCCAGGTTACGCTGGAATCGATAGGCGATGCGGTGATTACGCTCAGCACCGACGGCTTGGTCGAATACTTGAACCCAACCGCAGAAATCCTGACCCGCTGGACGCTGGCGTCGGCACGCGGTTTGCCGCTGGAAAAAATCCTGAGCGTGGTGAGCGAAACATCGGGTTACCGGATCCCCGATCTGATCCATCGGATTCTGGACAATAGCCTGCCTGTCGATAACGCTTCCAATCTGCTGCTGGTGTGTAACGACGGCAGCGAAGTCGCCGTCAATCTGTCGGCTGAGCCGATCCGCAATCTGAGCGGCGAAACCATCGGCACGGTGCTGGTCTTGCATGATGTCAGCAAGGACCGGGAATACGCCGCCCAGCTGTCGTATCAGGCCAGCCACGACGAATTGACGGGGCTCATCAACCGCCGCGAGTTCGAGCGGCGGCTGACGGTGGCGATGATTACTTCGCGCGATCAGCAACGCCAGCATGCGGTGCTGTACCTGGATCTGGATCAATTCAAGGTGGTCAACGACACCTGCGGCCATGCCGCCGGCGACGAACTGATACGGCAAGTCAGCGTGCTGCTGAAACAGCGTTTGCGCGATACCGACACCATCGCCCGTCTCGGCGGCGACGAATTCGGCGTATTGCTGGAGAACTGTCCGGTCGAACATTCGCTGCGGATTGCCGAAGGACTGCGGCAGACGGTGGCCGATTTTCAATTCGTCTGGAGCAACCGGCCGTTCACCATCGGCGTCAGCATCGGCCTGATCAACCTGGCGGGCGAAATGCATACGCTGGGCCAGATCATGAGCGCGGTCGACGCCGCTTGTTACCTGGCCAAGGAAAAGGGCCGCAACCGGGTGCATGAGTATCGTCTGGATGACAGCGAACTGTCGATACGGCATGGCGAGATGGAGTGGATCACCCGTATCAATGAAGCGCTCACCCATGACAGATTCTGCCTGTTCTCGCAAGAGATTGTCGCCCTGGGCCAGGCGCCCAGCCATGGCGCGCATTTTGAAATCCTGCTGCGCATGCTGGACCAGGACAACAATCTGGTGCTGCCCATGGTGTTCATTCCTGCCGCCGAGCGCTACAACCTGATGCCGGCCATCGACCGCTGGGTGGTCTCCACGGTGTTTGCCACGCTGGCGAAAATGCGTCAGCAAGGGCGCGGCCTGGCAATCCAGACTTGCGCCATCAATCTGTCCGGCACCAGCGTCGGCGACAGCGATTTTCTCGATTTTGTACAGGAGCAGCGTGTGAAATACGGCATAGCGCCGCAAATCATCTGCTTTGAAATCACCGAGACCAGCGCGATTGCCAATTTTGCCAAAGCCGCGCACTTTATCCAGGAATTAAGAAGCGTGGGCTACCGCTTTGCGCTTGACGATTTCGGCGCCGGCATGTCCTCGTTTGCCTACCTGAAGAATCTGCCTGTCGATTTCATCAAGATCGACGGCGGCTTTGTCAAAGACATGCTGAACAGCCCGACCGACTACGCGATGGTCGAGGCGATCAACAAGATCGGTCATTTGATGGGCAAAAAAACGATTGCCGAATTTGCCGTCAATGAAAGGATTATCGCGACGCTGACCGAGATCGGCGTCGATTTTGCCCAGGGTTACGGCATCGGCCGGCCGCGTGTGTTTGGCCTCGGCTCCAGCAAGGATCTGCTGAAGGCGAGTTGAAAATACAAATTGAGAAGCGGATTAAGCCAACGCCGCTTTCAACATGCTCCGAAAGCTGCGTGGCGTGCATTGATCAAGCACCACCTGCGGCGTGCCATGCCACGCAGCGAAACGCTGCAAGGTTGCGGCCAGTTCGGTCACAAATCTTTGGCTGGCGCGGGTAGCGGGTTCCAGATACAGGGCTTTGACCTGGAACACGCCCTGGCTGCGGTGGGCTTTGGCGTCCAGCCGTCCTACCAGCGCGCCGCGATGCAGAATCGGCAGCGTGAAATAACCGTAGCTGCGCTTGGCCTCGGGCGTATAGCATTCCAGCCGGTAATCGAAATCGAATAGTTCCAGCGCGCGCTTGCGGTCCCATACCAGCGGGTCGAAGGGCGAGAGCAGGCTGGTGGCGGTGGGTTTTAACGAACCGTCGGCTGCCGCCAGCGCCAGTTCACGATGCGCCGGGTGAATATATACCGGCTGTTGCCAGCCTTCGACGGTGGCGCGGAGCAGGCTGCCATCCTCGACCAGGGTTTCGGGATCGGGTTCGGGACGGCTCTTGGCGGTACGGAAGTAATCGCCGATCCAGCTCGATTTTGCCACTCCCAGCGCCTGTACCGCCTTCAGCAGCAAGGTGCGCTGGGTGTCGGCAGTGGAGGGCATGCGGGCGTCGTCCCAATCCGGCAGGATGCGCTCGGCGAGATCGTAAATCCGATGAAAATTATGGCGCTTGGCGATCATCAGGCGGCCGGCGGTGAATAGGACTTCGAGCGAGCGTTTCTCGGGTTTCCATTGCCACCAGCCGCCGCCTTTGCCGTCGGTGCGTTTGAAATCGGCCGAACGCACCGGGCCGTGCTGGTGGATATGCTGCAGCAGCTGGTCTATGGTGCTGCGATGTTCCTCCATCCATTTGGCCGAATATTTCCAGCCCATGGAGCCGGGATCGATCATGCGGTGCCGGTATAAACCGTAATCCTCGATCGGCAGGAAGCTGGCTTCGTGCGCCCAGTACTCGAACAGATGGCGTTCCTCCAGCAATTCATCCAGCCAGCTCTGCTGATAGCTGCCGAGCCGGCTCCACAACACCAGATAAGGGCTGCGCGCCACCACATGGATGGTGTCGATTTGCAGTACCCCCATTTGGCGGATAGTGGCCAGCACGTCTTGCTTGACCGCTTTCTTGCGCAGCGGATTGAGCAAGCCTTGCGCCGCCAGTTGCAGGGCGCGTGCGGCAGGTAGCGAGAGCTGGATGATAGTCACGCTGAAGATGCCTAGAAGCCGATGCTGCGCAGATCGAGGCGGCCGTTCTGTAGCGGCGGGCACCAGTAATAGCCGCCGGTGACCGGATGCGAAAAGCTGAACAAGGCGTCGACTACGCCGTCTTCAAGCCCCAGCATGCGGCGCAAGACGTTTTCGAAGCGATCGCTGGATTCACCGTAAGCGATGAATTCGGTGCCTTGCTGCTTGCCGTTATCCCATGGCATGGAGTGGCGCACCATGTAAGCCTCGGGCGTAAAACTTTCCTGCGCCGCACGCTTGGCGTGAGCCGATTCCGGCGCATCTTCGATTTCCTCGTTGTCGCTGATCCGGCGGCCGATACTGGCGTCGCGTTGTTCCACCGGGAAGCCGCGGAAACGTGGCAAGTCATGGATCCAGCGCTGTACCGCAACAAAGCTTGAGCCTTGGCGGCCGACGCCTTCCGCCACCAGCGCGGCGGCGATTGCGGCGGCGTCCGTGGGGTTTTCGGTGCCGTCTTCGTAACCGGTGAGGTCGCGGTTGTCGCGGTAACGGAAGGTGTCCAGCGCGTCTTCCAGCACCAGCGCGTCGCCCAGCAGCTCGACCAGTTGCGCGGTGCGTTCGAACAGGCTGCTGCGGTCGCTGCCGCGCAACAGAATCCACATGGCCTGCTGGCTCGACGGCGCCGCGCAGCCAAGTCCTTCAAGCGGCGGAAACGGCCGCAGGCCGGCGACGTGCTGGTCCAGTGCATGGACTAAAGGCGCACCCAAGCCGACCACACCCCAGTCCGCCGCAAAATTATCACGCAGGCGGGTTAATGCTGCTTGCGGGTTTTGACCATGAAGGCGAAATGTGAGCGAACGGCCGAGTGGCGCGAGTGCTGCGAGAATGCCTGGTTGGGCTTGGTCTACAGTTGCTGGCATTGCTTATCCTTATGCGAGGGAAGGGGAGATATTAGCGGATTCTGACGATTTTTGCGGAGCAGATATTTTTTTATCGGGCGGCCATGCAAGCGGCAAACACTGTGCTAGCCACCGCCGGCTTTTGCGCTCTGCCTGGCTTGCCTTGCGCGCAAGCCGGCGATGATGCCGCGGCCCATGAAATAGTCGGTCAGCCGGTTTTTTTGATGCGGCAGCAACTGGCTGGCGGCAATCAGCTCCGGCCATGCAGCCAAGGCTTTTTTGCAGACCTCGGCGATTACCTGGCGCAGCGGCGGCTCCAGCATGCCGCTGCGGTTGGCGAAAGCGCGCAACGTGAGTGGCGACAGGAACGAACGCTTGGCCTGGCCTTCGGCAAATTTGAGGGCGTGGCCGCTGCCGTTCAGGTACACGCTATAGGCCACCACGTCATACGCCGGCGAGAATTCAATCCGGCCATCGGCCAGATAGCGGATGCCGAAATTTTTCAGGTGGGCGTCGTAATTGCCGATCAGCTCGTTGACGGTGATGCGGCGTAATAATTCATGGCAGGCAGCCTCGCCCAGCCCCGGCACCGCCTGCATCACCAGCGCCATGTCGGCATAGGTGGCGCCGGTATATTTCTTGTCCGGATCGACGCCCAGTATCTGGCAAAAATCTTCTACGTGCAGCCGGCCCGGCTGATCGCGGTCGAATCTTTGCACGGCCAGGAACTGCTGGTTTTCTCCTGTCGCATACGGGTGCTCGGCCATGATCGCGGCCAGCGGCTGCAGGCTGGCGCTGCACACGGTGACGCCGGCGGCTTGCGCCAGTTGCAAGGACAGATGCTCGACTTCCGGCAGATGGTCGTACTGCGCGGTGGGCAGCTTGCCGATGATATGGGCGTCTTTGTGGCGGGTGCGGCTGACATACCGGCCGCCTTCCTGGATCAGGGCCAGCTTCGGCTGCATGCCGGAAATCGAGACGCCATCCACCAGCGGCGCCGCTATCACGCTTTCTTCTATGGCTTCCTGGTCTTGCGTCACCAGGCGCGTCATCATGGCTCGCGTCAATTTGGTCGGGATAGCCCTGACTGCGCCCGGCAAGTCGCGGCCGCAGGCGGCCAGCAGTTCAAAATGGTTGTCTTCGGCGCAGTTGCGCTCCAGCGCGATCTGCTTGCGCAGTACGCCTTCAGGCAATAAGTTCTGGAAGAAGGCCGGTAACCGCATCTGGCCGGGCGAGTTGAAAATAGCCGCCAGCGGATTGAGCAGCAAAGCCATGTCCTGTTGCGGCGTGGCGGCCCGCATCGAGAGCGACAAGGTGGGGCGCTGCGGATCCTGGGCATAGGCCGGGTCGACCTGGAAGCGCACCATGTCGCCGTATTGGAACAAGACGCCGGCCTGGCGCTCTGCGACAAAGATATCCAATGCGCTCAGGTTCATTTGCGGTCTCCGTGATTGTCCCCCTTGTGCGCCAGCGCTGCGGCTACCAGGCTTTGCACTTCTTCTTCAGCAGGCGATTTTGCTGCAATCGAGGACGCCACTGCTTTGGGCAGCAGCATCACTTCCAGCCCCAGTTGATCGGCAATCGTCATCAGAGTGCTGAGACGGGGGTCGTTCTTGCCGGCCAGAACGCCGCGTATCGTTACCGCCGTCAGGCCGCTGTTGCGGCTCATGGCGATGACCGGCAACGCCAAGCGGTCTTTGGCTTGGCGCAGAGTGGCGGAGAGTTCGCTCAGAGTTTTCATGGGAGTTAATAAACTATCTTTTATGGATTTAAGAATAGTATAGTATCTTTTTTGAAAAGGATAGTTAACTATCTTATTTATTAAGAAGGATATTTAACTATCCTATTTGTAGCAGGGTACCCGGCAAAAACCATATATACATTGCTGAAAACCTTCGTTTTGCAAGTTGTGTGAATCGATTAACTTGGCGTTAAAGAAAGCCTTAACGTCATTTATTTAATTCAATTCAATCACCACGAGGGTTTGCATGATTGCCAATATTTTCAAACGTTTGCCAATCCTGGCGGCAGCTTCGATCATCAGCGTGCTGGCCAATCAAGCATGGTCAGCCGAACAGGAAGTCAATATTGCCTACCAGACGGTGGTCGAGCCGGCCAAAGTGGCTCAGGCCGATGGTGCCTATGAAAAGGCCAGCGGCTGGAAAATCAACTGGAAAAAATTCGATAGCGGCGCTGACGTGATTACTGCGGTAGCGTCCGGCGACGTCCAGGTCGGTTATGTCGGCAGCAGCCCCTTGGCCGCCGCCGCGACCCGCGAGCTGCCGATAGAAACCATCTTGATCGCGGCGCAGATCGGCCAGGCTGAAGCGCTGGTGGTGCGCAATGGCAGCAGCATCAAGACGGCGCAAGACCTGATCGGCAAAAAGATTGCCGTGCCTTTCGTTTCGACTACCCACTATAGCCTGCTGGCAGCGCTCAAGCACTGGGGCATTCCGCCAGCCAAGGTGCAGATCCTGAATCTGCGGCCGCAGGAAATTACCGCCGCATGGCAGCGCGGCGATATCGATGCGGCCTATGTCTGGGATCCGGCGCTGGGCAAGGTCAAGGAATCCGGCAAGGTGCTGACCAACTCGGCCGAGGTAGCCAAGTGGGGCGCGCCGACTTTCGACGCCTGGATCGTGCGCAAGGATTTTGCGCAAAAGCATCCCGATTTCGTGACGGCTTTCGTCAAAGTCACCGGTAAAGCCTATGCCGATTACCGCAGCCATGGCGCAGACTGGAAAGCCGGTTCGCCGCAATTCGAAAAAATTGCACGCCTGACGGCCGCCAAGCAGACCGATATTGCCGAGCTGCTGGCCGGCAGCGGTTTTCCTACGTTGAGCGAGCAGGAGCAGTTGTTGAGCCGGTCCACAGTCAAGGCGCTGGCGGCGACTTCCGGCTTCCTGCTAGAGCAAAAGAAAGTGGAACGCGTATTGCCGGACTATCAACCCTATGTCAATCCGGCGTTTGCCAAGCAAGCCGCGCTTCAGTAAGGGTGCCGGATGATCCGTTTACATGCGGTAAGTGTGGTGTATCCGAGCACAGACCGAGACCGGCCGCTCGAAGTCTTGCGCGATCTGTCGCTGGATTTGCACGATGGCCGGTTGACGGTGGTGATCGGTGCATCGGGTTGCGGCAAGACCACCTTGCTGAATCTGATTGCCGGTTTTTTAGAGCCCAGCTCGGGGTTCGCCAGTATCGACAATGTGCCGATTACCGGGCCGGGCGCCGAACGCGGCGTCGTGTTCCAGAGCGATACCTTGCTGCCCTGGCAAACGGTGCAAGAGAATGTCGCGTTCGGGCTGCGCCTGGCCGGACAGCCGGCGCAACAGCGGCATGCCAAAGCGCGTGAATACCTGGCGCTGACCGGGCTCCAGGATTACGCCAATGCCGCCATCTGGGAACTGTCCGGCGGCATGCGCCAGCGCGTTAGCCTGGCGCGCGCACTGGCGGTGGATCCGCGCTTCCTGTTGCTGGATGAGCCGTTGGGCGCGCTGGACGCCCTGACGCGCGAACAAATGCAGGAGCATCTGCTGCAGGTCTGGAAAGCCTCTGGAAAAGGCATTTTCATGATCACCCATAGCGTTGAAGAAGCCTTGTTCCTGGCGACCGATCTGGTGTTGCTGCGGGCGCGGCCGGGGCGGGTCGAAAGTGTGCGTCAGCTTGCATTCGGGGCGCGTTTTGCCGCCGGCGAATCGGCGCGCAGCATCAAATCCGATCCGCGTTTCGTCAGCCTGCGCGAGGAAATCCTGGCGCAACTGCTGCATCCGCAAGCACAGCACGATTCTGGATTGGAAGAGGCGCTGGCATGAGCGAGTTATCCGTCACGTTTTCGCCGCTTGAATATGACCTTTCGCAGGATTCGTTGCCGCAGGAACTTACCCAAAACGCGGCGTCGCCATTGTTGTCAGAGCCAGCGGCAGCTGCCGCCCGGCAGCGGCGGAGAGTGCCGAAAGCCAAGGCCGGATACGCCATTTCCGAGCGCGGCATCACCCTGCTGACGGTGGCGGCTTTGCTGGGTTTGTGGTGGCTGGTCAGCGCTCTGGCGCTGCTGCCGCCGCTGTTCCTGCCGTCGCCGCTGGCGGTATTGCAAAAATTCAAGGCGGTGGCGCTCGACGGTTTTGTCGACGCCACATTGTGGCAACACGCCGTCACCAGCGTCGCCCGGGTATTTGCGGCATTGCTGCTGGCGCTCGTCAGCGCTATTCCGGTCGGCGTCCTGATCGGCTTGAGCCGCCGCGCGCGTGCGGTATTCGATCCCTTGATCGAGTTTTACCGGCCGATCCCGCCCCTGGCTTATCTGCCGTTGATCGTGATCTGGTTTGGCATCGGCGAACTGTCCAAGGTGCTGCTGATCTACCTGGCGATTTTCGCACCGCTGGCGATTGCCACCCTGCACGGCGTGCGCCGCGTCGATCAAAACCGCTTGCGGGCGGCGCAGACGCTGGGCGCTTCGGGTTGGCAACTGATCCGTTTCGTGATCCTGCCGTCGGCCGTGCCCGACATACTGACCGGAATCCGGATCGGCCTCGGCGTCGGCTGGTCGACCTTGGTCGCGGCGGAGCTGATCGCGGCTACGCGCGGCCTGGGTTTCATGATCCAGTCGGCGGCGCAGTTCCTGGTAACCGATGTCGTGATCATGGGGATTCTGGTGATTGCCTTGATTGCTTCGGGGTTTGAATATGGGTTGCGTTGGCTGCAACGCAAATACGTGCCGTGGGAAGGCCGGGCATAGCCGCTTAGTCCCGATTTCTTGCACAATCCTCCAAATGTATGGCCCGGCGGCGCCGCATCTGATCGAAAAATAGTAGACTCGATCAAACTTGCAATACGCGGAAAACGAGGCCGGAAATGACAGATTCAGGATCAATCCAGGGGAACGGCGGCGACCATGCGGTATCGCTGCAGCAGATCGAGCTGGCGCGCCTGATTGCGCAATACGCCGCTACCGACGGCATACACCAGACGGCGATCGCGCCACTCTACCTGGCGCGGCTGTCGCAACCCTCGGCGCCTACCCATGCCTTGCATAAGCCGGCCTTGTGCATCATCGCCCAGGGGCAGAAGCAAGCGATGCTGGCCGACGAAGTCTATATTTATAATCCCGCCCAATATCTGGTGGTCTCGGTTGACTTGCCGGTGACGGGGCATGTGACGCAAGCCACGCCGGAGCAGCCTTATCTGAGCCTGCGGCTGGATCTTGATCCGAAGGAGATAGGCGATCTGATCATGGCGGGTGAGGGGCACGCAAAAAAATCTGATCTGCCGGCGCGCGGCATGTCTGTCAGCAAGGCTAATTCCAATCTGCTGGATGCGGTGCTGCGCCTGATGCAATTGCTGGCGACGCCGCGGGACATCGCAGTGCTGGCGCCGCTGGCGATACGGGAAATCCTGTACCGGCTGTTGCAGGACGAGCAGGGCGGCATGTTGCAGCAGATCGCCATGTCCGACAGCCAGGCGCAACACGTGGTCAAGGCGATCGAATTGATCAAGCGCGACTACCGGCTGCCGTTGCGGATAGAAAACCTGGCGCGCGAAGCGAATATGAGTTCATCCTCGCTGCATCATCATTTCAAGGCGGTGACGGCGATGACGCCTTTGCAATATCAGAAGCAACTCAGGCTGCAAGAGGCGCGCCGCCTGTTGTTTACCCAGGTCGGCGACGCCGCCACGGCGGGGCATCTGGTCGGCTATGAAAGCCCCTCGCAATTCAGCCGCGAGTACAACCGCATGTTTGGCTCGCCGCCGGCGCGCGATGTTGCGCGCTTACGTGCGACCGGCGCCGCCGTCGGCAATCTGGCCTGAGCCCGGTTTATTCAGCACGCAGCATGCGGCGCCGTGAAACGCTTTCCTGGGTCGCCGCGACGATCAGTATCGCGGTGGTCAGGCCGGCAATCATCAGCTGGTCGGTGTAATAGGCGAACGGGATCAATATCGCCAGCGCCGTCAGCCCGAGCACATGAGAAAACGGAAACAGGCGGTAGACCACGGTCTTGTATAGGCCGTTGCCGAACAGATAAACCATCGGCCCGCCGATCAGCACCGCCAGCGATTTTGTAGCGATATGTCCGGCCGGATGGGCGATCGCCAGCTCGTTGCCTACCGCGCTGATAATCACGCCGGCAACGATGATGACGTGGGTGTAGTGGAAATAAGCGCCTATGCGTCCCGGATCTTTCGAACGCACGATGGCTTCGGTGCCGGCCTGGCTGCTGGTGTCGAAATAAATCCACCACATCGCCAGGCTGCCGAGGAAGGCCACCAGGAAGGCGATCAGGGTCGGCGCCTCCCAGTGCGCCATATGGCTGATGGTGGCGCCGGTTACCAGGATCGATTCGCCCAGCGCCACGATCACGAACAACTGGCAGCGTTCGGCCATATGGCCGCCCTCTATGGTCCATTCCTGTGTCCGGGAGCGGCCCATGCCGGGCAGCCACAGGCCGATCATCGGCGACAGGTATTCGCAGGCCACCGCCAGCATCCAGAAGCAGAGCCGGTAATTGCCCGCCGACAGGCCGCCGGCAATCCAGAATGCGCCCGAGATGCACAGCCAGCCGAGCATGCGCTGGAAGTTTTTGCTCAAGGCATGGCGGCGTCCCAGATGGAATACCACAAACAGGGTGCGGCCGATCTGCATGCTGGCGTAGCACGCCGCAAAAATCAGGCCGCGTTCGCCAAACGCATCCGGCAATACCGCCGACATCACCAGGCTGACCAGCATGATGGCGAACAGCAGCAACCTGATCGGCATGGTGTCCGGGTCAAACCAGTTGGTTACCCAGCAGGTGTATTGCCACACCAGCCAGACCGCAAACCACAGGACCAGGGTTTGGAAAGCCCCCAGAGCCGTGAGGTTTTCCAGCAAATGATGCGACAGCTGGGTAACCGCAAAAACATACACCAGGTCAAAAAACAGTTCGACCGACAGCACCTTGGCTTCGTGGCCGTCGCGTGCGCGCAGTAGATTGGCTTTGCCCCAGATGCTCATTCTTGTTTTCCCTTATCGTGCATGGACGTTGCCGTTCACGATAAAGGAGGTTTCTGTTGCGTGTCAATCGCCGGCGGCGGGGCCGGCGCGGGTCTTGAGGATGATTGATTGTGCAGCGGACCGGCAATCGCCTGGCTGCCGTAAAGCCAAAGACGGGCGTTGTTATTGGGCGTTGTTCATACGTCGATCAGGCAGGCAAAAATGCGATGGCCGTCGATCAGCATGGGCGGCCCTGAGCGATGCGCTTTGAAACCTCCTCGCTGCAACCAGCGTTCAATCCCAATCGGCGAGACGGTGATCAGATGTTTGGCGCCGCGTCTTGCGGCACAGTCTATCGAGGCTTGCAACAGCTGGTAGCCATTCGATGCAGATACCTGCCCCAGCGGCGAGTCGTTTTTCTTGCTGAAATCCACCGCCGCAAAGCGCGACAGCTCCCACACTTCGCTGGTGCAGGGCGGCGCCGCGCCTTTGAGCAATTGCGGAAATACCTCGCTCAGCAGATACGGCTGGCTGGTTGGCAGCAAGCGGGCGCAACCGTTTATTTCGCCATGCTTATCTTGCGCCACAACGTAAATCGTGTCGGCGTGATCGAACTGGTCCAGTTCTGCGCCATCTTTGGTTTCCAGTTTCCATTGCAAGGTTTCGACGAAAACCTTGTGGCGATAACTGGAGATTTTCGCAAACAATTCGCTTGACAGATCGGCCGCGGCCCCGGAAATGACGTTCATCAATAGTGTCCTTCTTAATCAGTGTTAGTGAATTAATTCTCAAATGCATGGGGCGCTTGACGTAACTGTCAAGGTTTACAGGTAGCCCTGCGGCGGCGGATGGGATGGCGCTGAGGATAAAAAAAATCCGGCAAGGCCGGATTGATTGGATGTATGGCGGATTGGGGCGGCGCTTGAACAAGCGCCGGCTGCAGTTATAAGATGCCGAGCCTCACTGCTTTGATTGCCGCTGCGGTCTTATTGGTTGCATTGAGTTTTTTCAAGGTGTTAGAGATGTGGAAATTCACCGTACGATCGGAAATGTTCATGATCTCGCTGACTTCGCCCGAAGTCTTGCCGTCGGCAGTCCAGCGCAGCACTTCGATTTCCCGCTCGGTTAACTGGGTGGCGGCTTCCGGCATGTGTTTCTCGATCAACAGCTGCGACAAGCCCTCATGCGCAACCCCTACCAGCCATGCCAGTTTGAGAGAGATTTCACGCAACTCCTTGTGCGATACGCTGTCATTCGAACGCGACAGGTTGAGCAAGCCGGAGATGCCTTTTGCGTCATAGCAGGATTGCGCCCAGCCCGCGTGCAAGCCGTGCGCGCGGGCGTCTTCCCAGAATGGGCGGTTGCTGGCGACATGCTTGTCGGACCAGACCATGGGCAGGTTCGATTGCCTGCCATGCGCCACGGTGGGATCGACTTTCTGATAGCGTTCTTGCTGGTAGCGTTGCTGCCAGCTTGAGGAGTAATTATTCAAGCTGACCACTTTGGGCTCGGCCACCGGCCATGGCAAGCGCATATCGTAAGCGCAGTAGTCGAAGCCCAGTTGTTTGGCGACTCCGGACAAGGCGTCAAAAAAAACTGGCGCGGATTTCGCGCTCAGCATGGATTGCATTTGTTGCTCTTGCCAGTTAAACATACCTGCACTCCCGTAAAAAATGTGTGTTTTTCATGGAAGGAAATTCTTTTCTTATGCCGCAAAACCGGTGTCAGATGACCATCAAGGAAGGATGGTTCCTTCGTTTATGGTGAACTGACTGATGAACTGACAAACGGTGTTGCAACATCACATCAGCTAGCATTTGGAATCGCAAGGTGTATGCCTTTTTTGTCTTCAGTTGCAGCGCGGGACCCCGGGTCTCCGCACACGCAAAAAGGTTTCCATTAAGAAATTTAACACACTTTCGCCGCTGCGCGCATCGAGTTAACATACAAAAACGATTATTGATATGCTCACATATGTGATGCTAGCCGTCGGCGTCTGGATTTAAATAAACCGCATCTTAAAGTTCTTGCCCTTGATACTGCCGTTGCTTAAGCGGCTGAACGCCTGCTTGGCAATTCGCTTATCCAGCGCCACATAGGTGACGAATTCAAATACGCTGATCTTGCCGACCTGTTCCTTGCTCAAGCCGACGTCACCGGTCAGTGCGCCTAATAAATCGCCCGGCCGCAGCTTGTCTTTCTTGCCGCCCATGATGCATAGCGTCAGCATGGGGGCGGTCAAAGGCTCGCCGTCGGCCGGCTCCAGCGCCGCCAGGTCGAACCAGCTGACCGGTCCTTGCTGGTAGTCCTCGATCAGCTTGACCCATTTCTTTTCATTCGGTGCGCACAAGCTCAGCGCCAATCCGCGCTCCAGGCCACGGCCGGTGCGGCCGACGCGGTGGATGTGGACTTCGGTATCCTTGGAAACATCGACATTGATGACCGCGCCCAGGGTCTGGATATCCAGCCCGCGGGCGGCAACGTCGGTGGCGACCAGCACCGAGCAGCTTTGGTTGGCGAAGCGCACCAGAATCTCGTCGCGTTCGCGTTGTTCCAGTTCGCCGTACAGCGCCAGCGCACTGAAACCCTGGGCACGCAATTCATCGGCCAGTTCGCGGCAATGGATCTTGGTGTTGCAAAAGGCGATGGTCGAGACTGGCTTATAGTGATTCAGCAACTGCGCCACCGCCGCGTTGCGGCCTTCGTAGGAGACTTCGTAAAAGCGCTGCTCGATGCGGCCGGTATCATGCTGCGCTTCAACCTTGACTTCGACCGCATCACGCAGGAATTCGGCGCTGGCTTTGCGGATGTTGTCCGGATAGGTCGCGGAAAACAGCAAGGTCTGGCGGCGTGCCGGGCAAGCGCTGACGATGCCCGAGATTTCTTCGTAAAAACCCATGTCGACCATGCGGTCGGCTTCATCCAGCACCAGCGTTTGCACCGTGTTCAGGTTGATGCTGCCACGGCCGATGTGATCGCGGATACGCCCCGGCGTGCCGACGATGATATGCGCGCCATGCTCCAGCGAACCGATCTGCGGCCCCATCGGCGTACCGCCGCACAAGGTCAGGATCTTGACGTTGTCGGCAAACCGCGCCAGTCGCCGCAGCTCCTTGGCGACCTGGTCCGCCAGTTCACGCGTAGGGCACAGCACCAGCGCCTGGATCGCAAAATAGCTGGGATTGAGTTTGTGCAGGATGCCGATGCCGAAGGCGGCCGTCTTGCCGCTGCCGGTCTTGGCCTGGGCGATCAGATCGCGCCGCTCCAGGATTACCGGCAGACTGTGCGCCTGGATCACGGTCATTTCGTGATAGCCGAGACTGTCCAGGTTGCTGAGTAACGCCGGCGCCAGCGGGAGGGTGGAGAATGAGGAAGTTTTCACGATGAGGTTGTCGCCAGCTTAAAGGGGGAGGGAAGTCTAACAGGTGGGCGGGCTTAGGGCCAGGATGACGTGCTTGTTGGACTTCCGAAGCAGAACATCGAGCCCCCCGAAGCAGGATGCCGAGCTTTCGATACAGGATAAGGGGGCTTTTACCGGACATGGTCCGGCGCTTTTAAGTCTTAACTTATTGTCAATTGCACATTTTTGCGGCAATAATCAAAGTTATTGTCAATCGATTAATAAACCCCGCCAAGCGTAGCCGTTACCTTGCCTTTTTGATGCCAATTAGCCACAAATGTGTCAAAGATTGCAAAGTAGTCCATGTTTCTGGGAATTCCCGTAGGAAAACATGATGGCACTTTGTAAAATCGCGCCTCGGGGAAATAATAAAGAAGGCAACACATGGGGAAGTACACCTTATCCAACCAAGGTGGTGGGAGTTTATCGACTTTAGCAAGGGGAGCGGGTGTCAGTCTGTTATTGGCAACAGTCATGTACGACGGCTTGGCGCAAACGATCCAGCCGCCTGACCTTGAAGAACTGCGTCGTCGTGACCCCAGTGTGCAAACGCCGTCGAGCGAAGAGCAGCGGCGTCGTAATCAGGCCGATTTGCAGGAACGCCAGCGGCAGTTGCAAGCGCCGAACGTCAGTCTGGAAGACAAGGCAGTCGCAGAGGCGCTCGACGGCCTGAGCCTGCCCAGCGAATCGCCATGCTTTCCGATCCGCCAGTTCGTCCTCGATGTCCCGTCGCAATTGCCGCCGGCGATCCGCGCTGCCGGTGCGAGCGATTTGCCGTTTGATCATTTCCGCTTTGCCCAGGATTACCTGCGGCAGTACAACGGCGCCTGTATCGGCAAGGCCGGCCTGGACTTGATCGTCAAGCGTCTGACCAATCTGATGTTGAAGCGCGGCTATAGCACCACGCGGCTTGGCATTCCCGAGCAGGATCTCTCCAGCGGTGTGCTGAAACTGGTGCTGGTGCCGGGTGTGATTCGCGCGATTCGCTTTGCCGATCCGACCCTCTACGGCACCTGGCGCAATGCTTTCCCCACCGGCCCCGGCAACTTGCTCAACCTGCGCGATCTGGAACAGGGGTTAGAGCAGATGAAGCGTATCCCCAGCCAGGATGTCAACATGGAAGTCGTCCCCGGCGAAATGCCCGGCGAGAGCGACGTGGTCATTACGGTCAAGCGCGGCAAACCGTGGAAGCTGACCGGCACCCTGGACGACAGCGGCGCGAAAGGCACCGGCAAGCTGCAGGCCGGACTCAATCTGGCCGTGGATAATCCGCTCGGTTTGAATGATCTGTTCAACATTGGCGTGAGCACCGATGCGGATCGCAAAGCGGGTCAGCGCGGCACCAGCGGCAACAATGTCTATTACGCCGTCCCTGCCGGCTACTGGAATTTTGCGATCTCGGCAAGCAGCTATGACTACCACCACAAAATTGCGGGAGCCAACGAGACCTTTGTTTCCAGCGGCAAGTCGCGCAACTTGGAACTCAAAATTGCGCAATTATTCCAGCGCGATCAGGCGCAAAAGAATAGCTGGCAATTCAGAGTTGGCAAGCGCTGGAACCATGCCTACATCGCGGATACCGAAATCGCGGTGCAGGAGCGTGACACCACCTTCGCCGAACTGGCCTGGGTGCACACCCAGTACATCGGTAGCGCCCAACTTGATCTGACGGTGGCCAATAAATGGGGTGTCAACTGGTTCAATGGGCAAACCTATGCCAAGAATGTGCTGGGTCAGGAAGATCCGAGCACCAACAATTTGCACTACAGCTTGCAGACGGTGGATGCCACACTAAGCCTGCCGTTCCATATCGCTAGTCAACCGTTGACCTATATCGGCACCTTCCGTGGGCAGACCACCCGTTCGCGGCTGTATCTGGCGGACCAATTCAGCTTTGGCAATCGCTACACCGTGCGCGGCTTTGACGGTGAACTGACCCTGGCCGCCGAGCGCGGCTTTTATCTGCGCAATGAACTGAACCTGCCGCTTGCCAGCAGCGGGCAGTCGGCTTATGTCGGCCTGGATTATGGCCAGGTGTACGGCCCCAGCGTTGCCAACCTGCTCGGCAACAAGCTGGCGGGGGCCACGGTCGGTGTGCGAGGTGGTTTGTTCGGTCTGAGTTACGACGTATTTTCCAGTTGGTCACTGGTCAAGCCACAAGGTTTCAAGACCGCGACGCCGGCAGTTGGTTTCAGTCTCGCCTATCAATATTAATCGCCATATAAATACTATTTCCCCGGATCGGAAGAACGATGAACTCGCAAGCTTACCGCGTCATTTTTAGCAAGCAACGTAATGCCTTGGTGGTTGTGGCAGAGAACGTTTCCAATCAAACTAAGGGGAGTGGTAGTCAGGTCACTAGCACCGGGGCAGCTAGTTCGCCATTGATGCGCCTGGTGCATTTGGGGGTGGCCATTGCGGCACTGTTTGGCGGCGTGACGTTCGTGCAGGCCCAGATCGTGGCCGATCCCAATGCCGGCAGCCACCGGCCGACAGTCACGCAAACCGCCAGCGGTATTCCTTTAGTGAATATCGTCGCGCCGAGCAACGCAGGTGTATCACACAATCTGTACAACCAGCTCTCGGTCGGCAGCGCGGGCGCCATCCTCAACAATTCACCCACTATAGTCACCACCCAACAAGCGGGGTATGTTTCTGGAAATCCCAATCTCACGCCAGGCAACGCGGCGCGGATTATCTTGAACGAAGTGACGGGCACGAGCCGCTCCCAATTGAATGGTTATATCGAAGTGGCGGGCCAACGTGCTGAGGTCATCGTCGCTAATCCGAACGGGATTTCCGTTTCAGGAGGCGGATTTATCAACACCTCGCGTGGGGTCTTGACGACCGGTACGCCAGTCTTCGGCGGCGACGGCAGCTTGAGTGGATTTCGCGTAACAGGTGGCGATATCCAGATCGGCAGCGGCGGACTTAATGCCGCCAATACCGATCAGTTAGATTTAATTTCAAGAAGCGTTGCTGTGAACGGCCAGTTGTGGGCCAATCAACTCAACGTCATCACTGGCACTAACCAGGTCAATTATAGCGATTTGGGTGTGCAGCTCATCTCGGGGGACAACAACAAGCCAACGGTCAGTATCGATGTGGCCCAACTGGGCGGCATGTATGCGAATAAAATTCGTCTGATCGGCAGCGAAGCCGGCGTCGGTGTGGTGAGCCTCGGTAACATCGCTGCGCAAGCCGGGGATTTAAATATCGACAACCAAGGCAAGGTCACGCTGAACGGCAAGACCAATGCCAGCGGTTCGGTGCGGATTGTCGGCAACGACGGTATCACAAATTCTGGCGCGCTCT
The DNA here is from genome assembly GCF_018305005.1 of Collimonas silvisoli. GTDB lineage: Bacteria > Pseudomonadota > Gammaproteobacteria > Burkholderiales > Burkholderiaceae_D > Collimonas > Collimonas silvisoli. The sequence goes on along the minus strand of NZ_JAGQEG010000070.1, from coordinate 3,230 downwards.
ATGGCCAGCAGGCGGTGCAACTGTACAGCGCCGGCCAGATCGCCAACAGCGGCACGGTCGCAGCGCAAAGTGACCTGACGTTGTTTAGCGGTTCGATCAATTCGACCGGCGTTCTCGGCGCCGGTATCGATGCCAACAGCCACGCTACGCAGCCGGGCAGCATCAGCATGACGGCCGCCGGCGCGATCAGCGCCACCGGCCAGAATACGGCGACCAATAATATCGACGTCAATGGCGCGAGCGTAACCCTGGCCCATGCGCAAACCAGCGCTGGCGGCCATATCGGTTTGGCGGCCCGTGCCGGCGACATCGATCTGACCGGCGGTACGCTGCAAGCAGCAGGCGTGGCCGGCATGAATGCTGTTGGCGCCATCATCAATGATCAAGGCAACGCCAATGCGGCGCAACTGACGACCGCTTCCGCCAGTTTGTCGAATGTCGGCGGCACTCTCGCCCAGTCAGGCACCGGCGACACCAGTATCACGACGACAGGTTTGATCAATAACAACGCGGGAACCATCACCACCAACGCCCAGAATCTGACGATGACGTCGGGCAGCTTGGACAATACGAGCGGTCAAATCAACCACGCGGGTTCCGGCGCCGCCGCCATCCAGAGCGGCGCTGTGACGAACGCGCAAGGATCGATTGCCAGCAACGGGCAAATCAATCTGCATGCCGCCAGCCTGAACAACCAAAGCGGGTCATTGACCTCGGTGCAGCAAACCACCGTGTCCGTGAACGGCGATGTCGCCAATGGACACGGCGTCATCCAGTCCAGCGCAGCATTGGCTCTGACTGCCAACAATGTCGACAATACGGCCGGCAGCATCAAATCGTTGAATGCCGATGGTCTTACCTTGCAGGCCAACGGTCAGCTCACCAATGCGGCGGCTGGCGTCATCGGCGGCAACGGCAACGTCGCGGTGTCCGCAGGATCGGTCGTCAACAGCAGTAGCATCACCGCTGCCCAAAATCTGACCGTTGCTGCTGCGCAGACATTGGACAATTCCTCCGGCACGCTGGCTGCCGGCGGTGCCGTCAACAGTTCAGCCGGATCGACGCTGACCAACAATGCCGGCACCATTGCCGGCTCCCAGGTCAATCTGCACGCGCACGACATCGCCAATCGATCCGGCCTCATCTCGCAAAGCGGCACAGCCGCGATGACGGTGCAGACCGCAGGCGCCTTGGACAATACCCACGGCACGCTGACGACCAATGCCCAGGACTTGACGATCACGTCCGGCAACCTGGACAACACCGCCGGCCGCATCAGTCATGCCGGATCCGGTACGACCTCCATACAAAGCGGCGCCGTCACGAACGCACAAGGCGGTATTGCCAGCAACGGCCAAGTCACGATGACAGCCGCCAGCCTGAACAACCAGGGCGGCCAGATCATCGCAGCAGGGATCGAGAAGATCAATGTTGCCGGAGCTGTGTCGAATAACCAGGGGACGTTGCAATCCGGTGCGGCGCTGACAGTCACCGGCGGCAATATCGACAATACCGCCGGCAATATCAAATCTCTCAATACCGATGGCCTGACGCTCACAGCCAGCGGCCAGCTCACCAATGCGGCGGCAGGTGTCATCGGCGGCAATGGCAACGTCGCTGTGTCGGCTGGATCGCTCGTCAATAGCAGCACGATTTCCGCCGCGCAGAATCTGACGGTTGCGACCACGCAGGCGCTGGACAATTCCTCCGGCAGCTTAGCTGCCGGCGCTGTCCTGGATGCTTCTGCCGGAACGGCGCTGACCAATAACGCGGGCACCATTGCCGCGACCCAGGTCGCTCTTCACGCGCACGATATTGCGAATCAATCCGGGCTGATCTCGCAAAGCGGGGCGGCGGCGATGACGGTGCAAGCCGCAGGCGCGTTCGACAATTCGCACGGTACATTGCAGAGCAACGCCACCGATCTGACGCTCGCGACAGGTAGCCTGACCAACGACAGCGGCGCCATCTCCCAGGCCGCAGCCGGCACGCTGCACATCGCCACCGGCACGCTGTCGAATCAGCACGGTGCGATAGCGACCAATGGCGCGGCCGGCATCACTGCTGGTGCGACGATCAATAGCGGCAGCATCAGCGCGCAACAGACACTGAATCTGACGGCCAGTTCGCTCAACAATAATAGCGGCACTCTCGGCTCGAACGGGGCCATGACGGTCAATGCCGGATCTCAACTGACCAACAGCGGCGGCACGATCCAGGCAGGTTCCACGACAAGTCCAGCCAGCGCCACCATCACGGCGGCCACACTCGACAACAGCGGCGGCACCTTGGGCGCCGGCACGATTGACCTGGAGGCCGGCACGCTCAAGAATGCCGCCGGCCAGATCATCCAGAACGATACCAACGGCACAGCCACGATGAACGTCTCGCAGTTGCTCGACAACAGTCACGGCATGATCGGTGTGCTGGCCCGCAATCTGACCCTCGCGCCGGCGGTACTGACCAACGACAGCGGTTCTATCGCCCATATGGGCACTGGCGCGTTGACGGTGAACACCGGCGCCTTGTCGAATAACGGCGGCGTGCTGGGCACCAATGGCGCGGGGACGATCACGGCCGGTTCCATCGCGAACCAGGGCGGCAAGCTGACCGCCGTGGGTAATGAATCGGTCACCAGCACGTCCGCTATCGACAACAGCCAGGGCGGCTACATCGGCGGTGCAGCAGTGACCGTCGATGCAGTTGCCGGTCAAGTCAATAACCAGGGCGGCACCATCGAAGGGGCGACGGCTGGCGCCACCGTCAACGCACAGTCGGTCAATAACGCTGCCGGTAAAATCCAGAATCTGGGTACCGGCGCTGTTGCCGTGAATGTCGCGCAGGCATTGAATAATGCGGCGGGCAGCATCAGCGGTAAAGGCAATGTGACGGCAGCGGCCGGCAGCATCGGCAATATCGGTGGTGCTATTGGCGCGCTCGGCGATCTCACGGTGTCTTCCGCCAGCACACTCGACAACACCAATGGCGCCATGGAAGCGATGGGCAATGTCGCTACGATAGCGCAGGGCGCATTGACCAACGTCGGCGGCAAGATCGAAGCCTTGGGCAACAACGGTCAACTGCAGGTATCCGGCAGTACGGTCGACAACACCAACGGTAAAATCATCAATGTCGGCAATGGATTGACTACCGTTGCCGCATCCGCCTCGATCACCAATGCCAATCCGTCCGCCGTCACCGGCTCCGGGCTGATCGGCGGTACTGGCGAT
>NZ_JAGQEG010000006.1 GCF_018305005.1 Collimonas silvisoli | reverse complement strand
CAAAACCCTAAAAAAACCGTAATCGACATTCCACTCGGCAAGGAGACACCATCATGCAGTGCAATACAGAAACACCGGCTGCTTGCGGCCAGCAAATCATGGGTTGGGCGGACCAGCTGGCGCAGTTCAGCGAAGCGCCTGACATGCTGACCCGTACCTACCTGACCAGCGCCCACCACGGCGCGGCGGCGCAACTGGCCGAATGGATGTGCGCCGCCGGCATGAGCGTGCGGCGCGACATGGCCGGCAATGTCATCGGCCGCTACGAGGGCCTGACGCCGGATGCGCCGGCTTTGCTGACCGGTTCGCATTTCGATACGGTGCGCAACGGCGGCAAATACGACGGCAATCTCGGCATCCTGCTGCCGATTGCCTGCGTGCAGCAATGGCATGAAGCCGGTAAACGTTTCCCTTTCGCCATCGAAATCATCGGCTTTGCCGAAGAAGAAGGGGTGCGTTTCAAGGCCACCCTGCTCGGCAGCCGCGCCGCCGCCGGCACTTTCGACATGGCGGTGCTGGATAACCTGGACGACGACGGCCACAGCATGCGCGATGTCATGGCCGCCTCAGGCTTCCACGCCGCCGGCCTGGGCAAAGCTGCTTATGCGCCGAAAGCGGTGCTGGCATTTGTCGAAGTCCATATCGAGCAAGGGCCGGTGCTGCTTAACCAGCAATTGCCGCTGGGCGTGGTGACTGCCATCTCCGGCGCTTCGCGTTTCATGGTCGAGATCGAAGGCTTGGCCGGCCATGCCGGCACCGTGCCGATGGAGATGCGGCGCGACGCCGCCATGGCGGCGGCGGAAATCGGCCTGTATATAGAGCAGCGCTGCCATGGCACGCGTGGATTGGTCGGCACTGTCGGCCAGTTCAATGTGCCGAACGGCGCCGCCAATGTGGTGCCGGGCAAGGCGATTTTTTCCATTGATATACGGGCTGAACAAGACTCCGTGCGCCAGGCTGCCGTAGCCGATGTTTTGGCTGAAATCGAGCAGATTGCAAAGCGCCGCAATGTCGTGGTTCACAGTCGCAAGACCCATGAAGCATCCAGCGTCCCCTGCGCGCCGTGGCTGCAGCAGCAATTGGCGAGCGCGATTGAAACCAGCGGATTAACAGTGAAGCACTTGCCGTCCGGCGCCGGCCATGACGCCATGGCGATGGCCGCCATCACCGATGTGGCGATGCTGTTCGTCCGCTGCGGCAACGGCGGCATCAGCCACCACCCGGACGAAATCATGACTGCCGCCGACGCCGCCCTCGCCGCTCAGGCATTCAGCCGCTTTGTCGAAAATTTTAAACACTGATTTACTTTGAATTTCTACTTTGGATTTGAACATGACTAACACCACCATCACCATCGACGGTTTCAACCTGACCGCGCAGCAAGTAGTCGACGTCGCCCGCGCCCCGCATCTGCCGGTGGCCCTGGCCGACTCTTCACGCGCCGCCTTGAAGGAAAGCCGCGACTACATCGAAGCCACCTGGATGCACGACGAAGCGCCGATGATGTACAGCTTCAACACCGGCGTCGGCCTGTTGAAAGACACCCGCATCAAGGTCGAGCATATCGAACTGTTCCAGACCCAGCTGATCAAGGCTCATTGCGCCGGCATCGGCGAACCGTTCTCGGAAGAAGTCAGCCGCGCCACCATGCTGTTGCGCGCCAACGCTTTCGCCAGCAATTATTCGGCGCCGCGGGTGGAAGTGGTGGATCGTCTGCTGGCTTTCCTGAATGCCGGCATCCATCCGATCATGCCGCAAAAGGGATCGGTCGGCGCTTCCGGCGATCTGGCGCCGCTGTCTTATCTGGCCGCTGCCATCGCCGGTTTCGACGAAGCCGAAGTGATGTATCAGGGCCAGCGCATGAGCGCGCCGCAAGCGATTGCCAAGGCGGGTGTCGGTCCGGTCAAGTTCGATTTGAAAGCCAAGGATGCCTCGGCGCTGATCAACGGCTGTACCGCTTCGCTAGCGGTGGCGGTGCTGGTGGCGCATGATGCGCGCAATCTGCTGAGCGATGCTTGTCTGTCGCTGGGCCTGACCCTGGAAGCGATGCGCGCCGAAATGGCGGCTTTCGATCACCGCATCCAGCAAGCGCGTCCGCATGCCGGCCAGATCAAGACTGCCGCCATCATCCGCAAGCTGCTGTCCAGTTCGACCCGCACCACGCACGAAGCGCGCGCCGTGCAGTTCCCGGAAGAGCTGCGCCGCACCGATATCCCTTACACCGCACGGATCCAGGACGTGTATTCGCTGCGCTGCTCGCCGCAAGTCTACGGCCCGGTGTTCGATGCGCTCGACTATATCGACAACATCGTCGACAAGGAAATCAACTCGGCCACCGACAACCCGCTGATTTTCGATAAGGAAGGCGGCGGCTTCGAGATCATTTCCGGCGGCAATTTCCACGGCCAGTACCTGGCGCAAGCGATGGACCTGCTGGCGATGGCGATCACCGATCTGGGCAGCATCTGCGAACGCCGGGTGGCGCGCCTGATCGATCCGACCTTGTCCTGGGGCTTGCCGCGCAACCTGATGAGCGGCGTGCGGGGCGTCAATACCGGCTATCCGGTGGTGCAATGTTCGTTGAGTTCGCTGGTGATGGAAAACCGCACCCTGTGCATGCCGGGCAGCGTCGACAGCATTCCGGCCAAGGGCAATAGCGAAGACCACGTCTCCAACTCGACCTGGTGTGCGCGCAAGGCGGCGACGGTGGTGGCGAATACGCAATACATCATCGGCGTGGAGATGCTGCTGGCGGCGCAAGCCTTGACCATGACTGAAGATCTGCTGCCGGGTTTTGTGTTGGGCCAGGGCACGCAGGCGGCGTATCAGGAAATCCGCCGTCAGATTCCGGCTTGCCTGGAAGGCGATCGCTGGTTCCACAACGATATCGCGGTGGCGCAATCGTTTGTGGTCAGCGGTTCGGTGCGCAACGCGGTGGTCAATAAGATCGGCAAGTTTGCCTAAGAAGATCGGCTAGCGAGTGGCCATGGGACGCGCTGTAGCGGGTTCCCGCGGACGCTCGCTAGCCAGCGTTACCAGGCGCTGCAACAAAGACTGGCCATACAGCCAGTCGCCCAGATTGGATTCGGCGTTGATATGCCCAAGCGCGCCGGCGTCGATGTACTCGGCACCCCAGGTTTTCGCCCAGTGACGCGCACGCTGGCTTTCCATCCAGGGATCGTTAAGACTACCCACCACGATCGCCGGCAGCGGCAGGCGTCCGTTCACCGCAGCACTGACATCGAATTTATCCGGATCGGCCGGCGCCACCAATAGCGCCCCAGCCAGATTCGGAATCTCGCTCAAGGCGCTATGCACCGTGGTCAGACAGCCGAAGCTGTGCGCTACCGCCAAGGTCGGCTGTTCCGACTGCCGCAGTCGCTGCTGCAGGCGTTCCGACCAGACTTCCAGTACCGGCGCATCCCACTGCGCTTGCTCAACGCGTTCAAAGCTGGGATATAGCCGCTGCCATCGCGATTGCCAATGCTGCGGGCTGCTGTTGTACAGCCCAGGCACCACCAGCACGCGGAACGATGACAGCGTCGCCATGATTAATCTCCCCCGGCATCAAGCGCCGCTGCCGAGATGCCGTCTTGCAGCGTGGCTGCGACAAATGCGTGCAGTGCGGCTTGCGGCAAATCCCACAGAAAACCCTGTGCATGCAAAGGCAATACGGCGATTCTTGCCAGTTGCTGCAGCACTTCCAGATCACGCGCTTTTTCCAGGCGTTTGAAAATCACCTGGATCCCGCGCTTGGCGCAGTCTTCCAGCAAACGCGTGGTCTGCTCGTCATGCGTGACGCCGCGGGCATCGATCTTGATCACATCCGGCCGCACCCGTTCCAGCAGATGCGCGGCTTGCGCCACATCGTCGGCATTCACCGCCAGCCGGAAATGATTGCGCCGGTAGTTATCCAGTACATAGTTCAACAGCCAGCCCTGGTTTTCAGTAATGGTCGGCAGTTGCAGCACGATCCTGTCATGCGGCAAACCGAGCAAGCTCAGGATACGCCGGAACGCCATGCCGTGATTGCTGTCGACCGCCGCCAGCAAACGCGCATGCACGCTCAGGTACAGATCGCCGGCGAGCGCCTCTGCCTGCCGGTAGAAATTGATCGAATGCAGCATGCGGCACAGACGATCGAGCTCGATCGATTCGTCGTCGCTGGCCGCATGATCCAGCAATTTCCATAGATACAGGCCGTTGTCGTTGGCTGAGTAACTATGGGCAAAACCTTCATGGCCGACGATGGCGCCCTTGCCTGCGCCGGCCTCGATCCGGCGCAGGGGCTGGAATACGCTGGTCAGGGTGGTATTGAAATAGCGCCCCTGGGCGCGTCCGTCGCCATCCAGCCAGACCCGGCAATCGCTACGGGTCTCGTCCGAGGTTGCGTTATCTCTGGCGCCATTCAAACGTGCCAGATACTGCTCCAGAGCGGGAAAGGACATGGCTGATCTCAATGTGGTCAATACAAGCAGCGGATAGTAATCAGATCTTGGCGATCGAAACTTCGGTGGCCTTTACCAGCGCCACCACTTCGGTGCCGATGACCAGCCCCAGATCCTTGACCGAACGGGTAGTGATCACCGAAGTGACGATGCCGGCCGGGGTCTCGACATCGACTTCCGACACCACGGTGCCTTCGATGATAGCCTTGATCTTGCCTTTGAACTGGTTACGTACATTGATAGCTTGGATAGTCATGATATTTTCCTGAAAAGAATGATTGAATTTGCCGATTGCAAAAAATTACAATTTGGCGATGGAGACTTCGGTGGCCTTCACCAGCGCCACCACTTCAGATCCCACCACCAACCCCAGATCGCGCACCGAACGGGTAGTGATGACTGAGGAAACGATGCCGGAAGGCGTTTCGATGTCGAGCGCGGATAACACCTCATCCTCGGTAATGCTGTGGATCTTGCCGCGGAACTGGTTGCGGACGTTAATTGCCTGGATGCTCATGGTTTCTCCTTTGGTAATACGGTTGCATCAAAAGTGACATCAAAAATCAGATCGCCCAGCCAACCTGGCTGACCGTGCGCTGCAGCGATACGTCGCCCAGCGCCGAATCAAGCTGTGCTGCCGGGTGTTTCAGTACGCGCGCCAGAATCCGTTCTTCCAGCTGCGCAAAAGCCAGGTTGCCGCGCGCCCGTGGACGCGACAGGCTGATCCGTTCATCCAGCGTGATTTCGCCGTCTTCGATCAGCAATACACGGTCGGCCAGGGCAATCGCCTCTTGCACGTCATGCGTCACCAGCACGGCGGTGAAGCCGCGTTCTTTCCACAAGGATTCGATCAGTTGCTGCATCTCGATACGGGTCAAGGCGTCCAGCGCACCCAGCGGTTCGTCCAACAGCAGCAGTTCCGGGTCATGCACCAGTGCCCGCGCCAGCGCCACCCGCTGCCGCTGGCCGCCGGACAACACCGCCGGCCATTCGTGGGCGCGGTCTTCCAGGCCGACCTGCGCCAAAGCTTTGGCCGAAGCCAGCGAAGCGCGTGGCAAGCCCAGGCCGACATTGTTGAGCACCCGCTTCCACGGCAGCAGCCGCGAATCCTGGAACATGATGCGGATCTCCGGCTGAATCTCAGGTTTAACATCGCCGGCGCCAAAGTAGAGATTCCCGCTGCTCGGCTGTTCCAGCCCGGCGATCAGGCGCAGCAAGGTGCTCTTGCCGCAACCGCTGCGGCCGACGATGGCGACGAATTCACCGGCGGCGATCTCGACGTTGAGCGTCTTCAGCACTTTCCGGCCGGCATACGATTTCGATACCGAGCGCACCCGAAGGCCGACACCGCGGCCGGCGCCAAGCCTGGCGGCGGTTTCTATTTCAGCATTTTCAACTGGATCAATTTGCATCTTCGCTTCCATCTTGGTTAACTTTGCAACACACTCACCGGTAGCCGGGATGCCAGCGCAGCCAGTAACGTTCCAGGGCGCGCGCCAGGATATCGGCCAGTTTGCCGAGCAAGGCGTATAACAGGATCCCTACCAGCACCACATCGGTTTGCAGGAATTCACGCGCATTCATGGTCATGTAGCCGATGCCTGCTTGCGCCGAGATGGTTTCGGCAACGATCAGCAAAACCCACACCAGACCCAGCGCGAAGCGCACCCCGACCAGTATCGATGGCAAGGCTCCCGGCAAGATCACGTCGCGGTACAAGGGCCAGCCGGACAAGCCGTAACTCTTGGCCATTTCGATCAAGCCTTTGTCGACCGAGCGGATGCCGTGGAAGGTATTCAGATACACCGGGAAAAACACCCCTATCGATACCAGGAACAATTTCGACGACTCGTCGATGCCAAACCACAAGATCACCAGCGGAATCAAGGCCAGCGCCGGGATGTTTCGGATCATCTGGATGCTGGTGTCGAGCAGGGTTTCGGCCTGCTTGAAAGTCCCGGTCAGCAAACCCAGCAACAAGCCCAGGCCGCCACCCACGGCGAAACCGGAAATCGCGCGCCAGGCGCTGATCCGCACATGGGTCCACAATTCGCCGGACAGCGTCAACGACCAGGCCGAGCGCGCCACCGCCCACGGTTCCGGCAAAATCCGGCTCGACAGCCAGCCGACCTTGGCGGCGAATTCCCAAACCAGAATCAAGGCCACTGGCAGCAGCCAGGGCAACAGGCGTTCTTGCCAGATCTTTGCGGCGTGAGTTTTGCGCACCGTGGCCGCGCCGGTTTGTGGCTGGCGCAGCGATGCGGGTGCTGCGGCTGTTGTGCTGATTGCGCTCATCTCGACTCCCTCAACTCTGCGATGCCTTCGGCAGCAAGCCGTTGGCGATCACTTCGCCGAAAGGCCCTGTCAGCGCCGGCTCGCCGGACGCTGCGCGTCCTTTGCCCAGCAACGGGAAAACCAGCTCGGCAAAACGGTAAGACTCCTCCAGATGCGGATAGCCGGAGAGAATGAATGTGTCTATGCCCAATGCGGCATATTCCTGCATCCGCTCAGCCACGGTTTCAGCATCGCCGACCAGCGCCGTGCCAGCGCCGCCGCGCACCAGGCCGACCCCGGCCCACAGATTGGGCGACACTTCCAGCTTGTCGCGGCGGCCGCCATGCAAGGCCGCCATGCGCCGCTGTCCTTCCGAGTCCATCTTGGAAAATGCCGCCTGCGCCCGCGCAATCACATCGTCATCGACATGGCTGATCAAATCCTCGGCCGCGGCCCATGCCGCCTGATTGGTCTCCCGCACGATCACATGCAAGCGGATCCCGAAGCGCACGGTGCGCCCATGTTTAGCGGCACGGGCACGGATATCGGCAATTTTTTCTGCGACTGCGGCCGGCGGTTCGCCCCAGGTCAGGTAGACATCAACCTGTTCTGCCGCCAGTTCATGCGCCGGCTCCGAGGAGCCGCCGAAATATAAAGGCGGATACGGTTTCTGCACCGGCGGATAAAGGGTCTTCGCACCCTTGACCTTGATGTGCTTGCCGATGAAGTTGTAGCCGCCATCGCCGCCTTCGCCGGACAAGGCAGCGCGCCAGACATTGAGGAATTCCGAAGATATTTCATAACGCTCGGCGTGCTCCGCAAACAAGCCGTCGGCTTCCAGTTCCGCCTGATCGCCGCCGGTCACCACGTTGATCAGCAAGCGGCCGTTCGACAACCGATCGAAAGTCGACGCCATGCGAATCGCCAGACCCGGTGTACTCAAGCCCGGCCGAATCGCCACCAGGAATTTCAGGCGCTGGGTGAAGCCGAGCAAACTCGACGCGACCACCCAGGCATCTTCGCAGGAACGTCCGGTCGGCAGCAAGACGCCGTCATAACCGAGCGTGTCGGCAGCCACTGCGATCTGCTTCATGTAGTCAAAATTGACCGGACGCGCGCCTTGTGAGGTGCCGAGGTAGCGACTGTCGCCGTGGGTAGGGATAAACCAGAAAACGTTCATGACTGCTTCCGTAATGATTGATGAATGTGTCTTCACTGCTGCGCCAGCGGCGCATTCCTGGGTGACCAGACGATATCCGCTACCTTGATCGCGCGCGGAATCAGGCCGATTTCCTTGAAGCTGTCGGCAACGCGCTGTTGATCCGCCACCATCGCCGGGCTGATCACCGTGGTCGGCGACGGATTGGCGCGGCGGCTCAGGAACAGATGCACGGTGGCCAGGTTCAAGCCGCTGACATCGGCAATCAGCTGCGCCACTTCCTTGCGATTTTGCTGCACGTAGCGATCGGCCTTGGTCAGTTCATCCAGCAGGTTCAAGACCGTGCCGGGATAGTTTGCGGCAAAGCTTCTTGCCGCCAGGTAGAAGGAATTATTGTTGGACAAGCCGCGGCCGGTACTCAGGATTCGCGGTTTGAAACTCAGCTCGGCGGCGCCGTAATACGGATCCCAGATCGCCCAGGCGTCGACGCTGCCGCGTTCAAACGCAGCGCGGGCATCTGCCGGCGCCAGATAGATCGGCTGGATATCGCTCCAGGCCAGACCGGCTTTCTTCACCGCTTGCACCAGCAGGAAGTGCGCGCTCGATCCCTTTTGCAAGGCGATCCGCTTGCCCTTCAAATCCGCCAGCGTCTTGATCGCTGAAGCGGGTTGCACCAGCAGCGCAGAACTCTCCGGCTTAGGCGGCTCGGCGCCGACGTATAGCAAATCCTTGTTGGCGGCCTGGGCAAATACCGGCGGACTATCCCCGGTCAGGCCGAAATCCAGACTACCGGCGGACAAGGCTTCCAGCAGTTGCGGGCCGGCAGGAAATTCCAGCCAGACTATCTTGCTGTTCTTGAAGCGCCGCTCCAAGGTATTGCGTTGTTTCAGCACTACCAGATTGACCGCGCTTTTTTGGAAGCCGATGCGTATCTGCTCCGGTTCATTTTTATCAACCAAAGGCTGCGCCTGCAATGGACTCAACGGCAGCACGATGGTCAATAGTGGCAGCGTCAACAGCAGATGAACTCTCTGCAAGAAGCGGCGACGGATTAATGCGGTAGTCATGATGTCTGCTCTCAGGATTTGGTAGCCAGCACAGCATCGCGGGTCGATATTTTCTTGGGAATCAGCTTCAATTCATAGAAGGTATCGGCGATCTTTTGCTGTTCATCCAGCACCTTGCTGTCGATCGGTTTGTAGATGTGGGCGTAGTGCTTGAGGCCGGCTTCAATCACCTCCGGCTCCAGCCCCTGGATCGGCGCCAGTTGGGCTGCCGCTTCCTTATAATTGGCGCGTATCCACTGCCCTTCTTTGCCGGTCTCTTCCAGAATCGCATTGACTACCGCCTGATTCTTTTCCGCATACTTGCGCGCACTCAAGAAGAACTGGTGATGGCTGACGACACCGCTGCCGCTAGCCAGGACCCTGGCGTCGATCTGCTTGATGGCTGCCGTTTGAAACGGATCCCAGATCGCCCAGCCATCGACCGCACCGCGCTCGAAAGCAGCACGGGCGTCGGCCGGCGCCAGATAGATCGGCTGGAATTCGTTGTAGGCGACGCCGCCTTTCTTTAACAGGCTGATCACCAGCCAATGCACATCGGAACCCTTGTTGAAGGCGATTCTCTTGCCCTTCAGTTGCGCCAGCGACGTGATAGCCGAGTTCTTCGGCACCAGGATGCTTTCCGCTTCCGGTGTCGGGATTTCGTAGGCGCTATACACAAAGTCGGCGCCGGCCGCCTGCGCCACGATAGGCGGCGCTTCACCGACATAACCGAAATCGACGGAGCCGACATTCAAGGCTTCCAGCAATTGCGGACCGGCGGCGAACTCGGCCCATTTCACTTCGATACCCTGGGCGGCCAGACGTTTTTCCAAGGTGCCGTGGGCTTTCAGCAAGACCAGGGTGCTGGCTGCTTTTTGATAGCCAATGCGCAATACCGGTTTATCCTGCGCCTGCACCAGCTGCGGCGCGCCCACCGCAAATGCGCCGGCGGCGACCGCTGAGAGCAACGCCAGCACATGGCGTCTTGTGTGTTTGTTGGTGGTCGAGACTGTCATTGCTGGTTTCCTGAATTTTTAGACAAAGCGATCCCCTCCACCGGTGACGGCGGTTTTCGCACAACGCTGGATGGGTAAATTATTTAGTCAGCTGATTTGGCTGGTTTTCTGCTTACACGCTACATCGCACCTGTGAAAACGGAATAGGATCGAAATCGTTCGGGCTGGCCTTGCCTAGAGCCAGCAAGCTATCCGACAACTGCTGCACGCCTTCATTAATCCGCTGGAAGATATTCTGGTCCAGGCTCAACCCCTCTTGCTCCGACCATTGCACCTGCGCTTCCGTCGCATAGATGCTGGGCAGTACATGGCGCGCCGCCAGCGACGACAATACTGGCCGCAAGGCATAATCCAGCGCCAGCATGTGCGACTGGCTGCCGCCGGTGGCCAGCGGCAGCACCAGCTTGTCGGTCAGGCCGAACTGCGGCAGCAAATCGAGGAACGCCTTCAGCACGCCGCTATACGATGCCTTGTAGACCGGTGTCGCCACCACTACCGCCGTGGCTTGCGCCACTTGCGCCAGCGCGGCCTGGATCTGCGTGTTGTTGAAATCGGCCCGCAGCAGCGCATCGCCGGGCAGATCCCGCACATCCAGCTTGCTGTAACGATGTCCCAATAAAGCCAGTTTTTCACCTGTGAAATGCAATAAGCGGGTAGAACGCGATGGCGCCGACGGGCTGCCAGCCAATAACAAAATAGTCATCTGTAGCAATCTTGAAACAGCAATCTTGAAACCGCCCCGCCAGGCAGAGCGGCTGAGTCATTATGATGATTTCGATCAGCCGGTTTATTTCACGCCAGGCTGATAAATCTTGTCGAACACGCCGCCATCGCTGAAGTGGACTTTCTGCGCATTTTTCCAGCCGCCGAAAGTGTCGTCGATGGTGAACAGGCTCAGCTTCGGAAACTTGGCGGCGTACTTGGCGGCGACTTTAGGATCGATAGGACGGTAGTAATTGCGGGCAGCGATTTCCTGCCCCTCCGGCGAGTACAAATACTCCAGATAGGCTTGCGCAATCTTGCGCGTGCCGCGTTTATCGACCACCTTGTCGACTACGGCTACCGGCGGTTCAGCCAAGATGCTTAGCGATGGAAACACGGTATCGAACTTGCCTTTGCCGAATTCCGCCTCGACCAGATAAGCTTCGTTTTCCCATGACAGCAAGACGTCGCCGACACCGCGTTCGGCAAAGGTGACGGTTGAGCCTCGCGCGCCGGAATCCAGCACCGGTACGTTCTTGTACAGACGCGAGATGAATGCGCGGGCTTTGGCGTCGTCGTTATTATTCTTCTTCAGCGCATAGCCGTAGGCTGCCAGATAAGCCCAGCGCGCACCGCCGGAAGTTTTTGGATTGGCGACTACCACTGACACGCCGGGCTTGACCAGATCGTCCCAGTCCTTGATGCCTTTCGGATTACCCTTGCGCACCAGCAGCACGATGGTCGAAGTGTAGGGGGTGCTGTTATGCGGCAAGCGCTTTTGCCAGTCGGCCGGCAGCAGCTTGGCCTTTTCGGAAATCTCATCGATATCGTAGGCCAGCGCCAGGGTCACCACATCCGCTTCCAGGCCATCGATCACCGAGCGCCCCTGCTTGCCCGAGCCGCCGTGCGACGCCTTCAAGGTCAGGTTGTCGCCAGTCTTTTCTTTCCAGTATTTGGCAAAAGCCTTGTTGTACTCTTGATACAGCTCACGCGTAGGATCGTAAGAAACATTGAGCAGCGAAAAATCCGCCGCATGCACTAATTGCGCACTCTGCGCCACCAAGGCGATGGCGATAACCGACCGGACGATTTTCTTCAACATGTTCTGCTTCCCTTGTTAACGTTTTTTGTTTTGAGGAATACAGATTAATGAGGCGGCCTGGAAAACAAAACGAATTCTTTCTTCTCTCCTTATGCGGAAAACAGATATGTATGGACCGGCGCAATGAATAAGGACGGCGCTTATTCCCGCTGAATTAGCATAAAGCTCAATCTAAAGCCAACCTGCCATTCATCATTTGCGAAGCGCTGCACTAGCCTTACCCGTCGCCCCAAGATGCGCGCTGGCCGCGACCAGCAGCAGTGCGCAACCGAGGCCGGCGAAGGCCACGCTCAGGCTGCTGGCGTGCGCAACAAAACCGATCAGAGCGGGACCGGCCAGGATGCCGGCATAGCCGATGGTGGTGATGGCGGCGATCGCCAGGCTGGCCGGCATCGCCGCCTGGTTGCCGGCGGCGGTGAACAGAATAGGCACGATATTCGATGCCCCCAGGCCGACCAGCACAAAGCCGAGCAAGGCCACGCTGGCTGTCGGCGCAAACACCGTCACAAAAAAACCGCCGGCAGCGCACAAGCCGCCTAGCAGCAAGACACGCTTACCGCCGAAGCGCCTGACGATGCGGTCGCCGCTCAGACGGCCGCTGGTCATGGCGATGGCGAAGGCGGCGTAGCCGAGGCCGCCCTGGCTAGCGTCCAGTCCGCGTGCGGCGGTCAGGAACAAGGCGCTCCAGTCGAGGATAGCGCCCTCCACCAGGAACACGATAAAACACAGCACGCCGATAAAAATCACGGCGCCATGCGGCAGCACGAACAGCGTATTGCTGCCGCCTGGTTCCGGTTCACGCAGCAGGTGCGGGCTGGCCGCCGCCAATACCCCCGCCGCGATGACGGCCGCAACCAGGCTGGCCCATGGCGGGCTCAAACTGCCCCACAGCAGCAACGCCATGCCGCCGGCGCCAATAAAACCGCCGACACTGAACAGCCCGTGAAAACCGGACATGAGCGCGCCGCCGCTGGCTTTTTCCACCATTACGGCCTGGATATTCATGGCAACGTCGAGGGTGCCGATCGCGGCGCCGAACATGAACAGAGCAAGCGCCAGCTGCAACGGGCCGGCAGCCAGCGACAGGCAAGGCAGCAGCAGGCAAGCCAGGCCGCCGGCAACCAGGATCACCCGACGGCAACCCAGGCGCGCCGACAACATGCCGGTGAGCGGCATGGCGAGCAGCGAGCCGACACCCAGACATAACAGCAGCAGCCCAAGCTCTGCTTCCTCCAGCCCCAGCCGCGCCTTCACATACGGCACCAGCGGCGCCCAGGCCGCCATGGCCAGGCCTGCGGTCAGGAATGCCAGACGGGTGGCGCGGCGTTGCTTGGGGCCGATATTGTTCATGGCTGGGCTTTCAGATCAGTCAGCGTTTGCGTACAGCAGTTGCACACCTTGGCGGGCAAAACCCTCGGCCTGCTGCCTGTCGGCGTCGGGCTCTAGTACAAGATGCGTGAGATGGGCGGCAGGCAGCACCGCATAGGTTGCAGCAGTGCCGAATTTCTCGCTGGTAGCGGCCACCAGCACCGCATTGCTGATAGCTGCCAGGCTGCGTTTGAATTCGGCTTCTTCGTAGTTGAAACAGGTGACGCCGGCTTCGGCGTCGACGCCGCAGCCGCCCAGAAAGAAAATGTCGGGCCGCATGCGCTCGGCGTCGCGCAGTGCGGCGGCGCCCAGATTAGCGCCGCTGCGCCGGTCAAAGCGGCCGCCGATCATGATCAGTTCGATTGCCGGCCGCTCCTGCAACGCTAGCGCGACTGCCGCGGCGTTGGTGATGACGGTCAGCGGCAGTTCCGGCAAAGCTGCGGCAATCGCCAGGTTGGTCGAGCCGGCGTCGATGAACAGCACGCTGTCGGCGACCACCAGCGCTACCGCCGCCTGCGCCAGCCGTGCTTTGCGCTCCGGCGCTTGGGTGCGGCGTTCAGCCAGTGGCCCCGTTGCGGGAGACAGCGGCAGCGCACCGCCATACACCCGCGTGCACAAGCCGGCTGCGGCAAGATCGCGCAGATCGCGCCGGATGGTGTCTTCCGAGACGTTCAATTGCTGCGCCAGATCCAGCGCCAGCACCCGGCCGTCGGCCAGCAGGCGTTGCTGGATAAATACGTGGCGCTCTTTGAGAAGGAGATTGGTGGTGTTCATATTGACCGATATCATGCACAAACAAGTGCAAATATACACAAACGTGCAAACATCAGCAACAGTTAACCACAGAGGGCCTTCCTCTTGAGATTCAGCCTTGAGTCAGGACGGGATAGAGAATCACAGCCCAGGTAGCGACGGCAAGCACGCAAGTCAGCAACACTGCGGCGCTGCCGAAATCCTTGGCGTTCTTGGAGAGGGGATTGCGTTCCAGCGAGACCCGGTCCACTACTGCTTCAATCGCCGAATTGATCAGCTCGATGATGATGATCCAGACCAGCACCGCGATCAGCATCAGTTTCTGCAGCGCTGTCACCGGCAACAGCAAGGCGACGATGATGCCGGGAACCACGATCATCAGTTCCTGGCGGAAGGCATGCTCGTTTTTCCAGGCTGATTTGAAGCCTTCCGCCGAATAGAAAAAAGCTGAAAAAATCCTCTTGAAACCGCTGGTGCTCTTGAATTCGCTAATCTGCTGCTGCGGTGGCTGCGGCGGCTCTTGCGACTGCGGTGATTGCTTGTTTTCGCTCATGCTGTGCTGGGTTGGATGGAAACGCAGGTTTGCGCTAGCGAATTTTAACAGCCTTGCTGCGCTGCACGCTAAATGCTTTTGCTCCGATAACAAGTGCTGCGCCGGCTCGTGGCCGCACTCTAATTGACGACGATAGCAAAGCACAATTTTTCACATTATGATATAAACATTCCATTGCAATGCACCAATACACCAATGAAAACAGCCACTACCGACGACGCCGATAAAATTTCGATCCAGGTTATAGAGCGCATGATTTCGCTACTCGATACGCTGGCGCTCTACCCTGATCCGGTCAGTTTGAAAGAATTGTCGGCAGTCACCGGCTTGCATCCATCAACCGCGCACAGGATTCTCAACGACCTGGTGGTAAAGCGCTTTGTCGACCGCTCCGAACCTGGCAGTTACCGGCTTGGCATGCGCCTGCTGGAATTGGGCAATGTCGTCAAAAGCCGGCTCAATGTGCGCGAGGCGGCGCTCGATTTCATGCGCGGTTTGCATCGCAAGACTAACCAGACTGTCAACCTGTCAGTGCGCCAAAGCGATGAAATCGTCTACATCGACCGCGCGTTTTCAGAGCGCTCGGGCATGCAGGTGGTGCGCGCTATCGGCGGCCGGGCGCCGTTGCACCTGACCTCTACCGGCAAATTGTTTTTATCCATCGACGATCCGAAGATGGTGCGCGCCTACGCTACCCGTACCGGACTGGCCGGGCACAACAAGAATTCCATCACCGATCTGAGCAAGCTGGAGCGCGAGTTGAGCCTGGTGCGCGCACTGGGTTACGCGCGCGACAACGAGGAACTGGAACTGGGCGTGCGCTGCATGGCGGCAGGTATCCGCGACGATTCCGGCAAGATGGTCGCCGGCTTGTCGATCTCGGCGCCGGCCGATCGCCTGCAAGAGGAATGGGTGGAGGACTTGATCAGCACCGCAAATCAGATTTCCGCGGTGCTGGGATATACATCGCAACAGTAATCACAGCGCCGAAGCAAGGCATAAAAAAAACAGAGTTTATTCATCGCGAATAAACTCTGTTTTTTTGTGCCGGATGACAATCCGGGCGACGCTCAATCCCGGATAAATCCTAGCTTTGACGGTCCGCGATTTTTACGCGCGTCAAGGTTGCAGGATGCGAATCAGCCAGCCATTTACGGACCCGGTCGGCGTCTGCCTGGCGCGAATATTTACCGCGCGAATCAAGGAACACCATCACGATCTGGCGGCCCTCAATCGTGGTTTGCATGACCATGCAACGCCCTGCTTCGTTAATGTATCCGGTCTTTTGCAAACCGATCTGCCACTCAGGATTTTCGACCAGGTGGTTCGATGTCGAGTATTGCAGCGGCCGGCCGCCCGGCTCCACTACATATTTGGCGTCGGTCGAATATTGGCGAATCACCGGATGCTGATAAGCCGCCATGACCAGACGCGACAAATCGCGGGCGCTGGCGACATTCAGATGCGACAAGCCGGTCGAATCGACATAGTGAGCCTCCGTCATGCCCAAAGCCTTGGCCTTGGCGTTCATGGCGGCAACGAAGGCCGGCAAGCCGCCCGGATAATTGCGGCCTAGCGCAGATGCTGCGCGATTCTCGGAACTCATCAAGGCGATGTGCAGCATGTCGGCGCGCGTCAGTTGCGAACCTATGCGCAGGCGCGAGCTGCTGTGTTTTTCGCGATCGATGTCTTCATCGGTCACGGTCAGCACTTCGTTCATATCCTGTTTCGCTTCGACCACCACCATGCTGGTCATCAGCTTGGTCAACGAAGCGATCGGCAATGCGACCTGGGAATTCTTATCCAGCAGCACTTCCGAACTGTTCTGATCCAGCACCAGCGCCACGCTGGATTTCAGTTCCAGCGGATCGTGCGTCAGATTCAATCCGGCTTGCTCGCCTGCCGATAGAACCGGCGGCAAAACAGGCACTGCCGGTGCGAATGCAACGCGTTGGAAAGTCACCTTGCGGCGGCCATGGACCATCACGACTCTCTTCACCAGCTTTTCATTTTTATTAAAAGACGCCGTATTGCTGCGGCCACGCGCAGCGATCACGGCATGTTTTCTGGCGCGGGCCTTGGCCACCGCCTTTTTGTTGGCGGAAGCGGAAGTTTTAACAGTTTTTTTGACGGTGCTGTCGCTGGTTTGAGCGGAGGCAAGAGCGGCAGGCGCGTTCGCGAGCACGAGGAAGAGTGACAAAAAAACCAATAACGCGGATTTGCCCATTTGCGGCTCCAATATGCGGCGATCTATAACTTTGTGGCAGTGTAGGCAAATCTAGGAAAATCTGCAAGAGAATTAGGGGCTTAGCGCACTAATTTAAACGAGTTTCTATGTCTTGGCGACGATTTGCGAGATAGATTTTACCGCAACTCGTCGGCCCGTTATTTTATTTAGTATCTACCACCTATACGTGACATTCAAGCAATACAGCGTCGATTACAAAAGAATAATCCGGTTGCAGGCTAAAGTAAGCCGCCACTTCCGACGGCGCACTGTCCCACAATGACTTGATCGCAGCCACTCTTTCCGGCGGGGTGCGCATCCTAGCCACCCACGTATCGAATTGCAGCGGCAACTTCCAGCTTTTATCAGCGCTCGTCGTCAAGCCGGCCTGGGTCAGCAACTGACGCCAGCTCGACAGGCTCCGATTGCGCACGTGCGAAGTATCGCGCAGCAATTCGATAGACTGGAAATAGGTGTCGGTCAAGACATCTTCGGGCGATGCGGTATCGATCACGATGCATTTGCCGCCCGGCTTCAAGACCCGCACCATTTCGGCCAGCGCCTGCGGCAGGTTTTTCCAGTGATGCGCGCTAAAGCGCGTACACACCAGATCGAAACAGGCGTCGGCAAACGGCAAATCATCGGCACTGCCCTGCTGCACGTGCAGATTTTTCAAACCACGCTCCATCGCAGCATGCTCTACCACGCCAAGCATTTCCTGCGCCAGGTCGTAGGCGGTTACCACGCCCATATGCGGTGCAATGGCAAAAGCGGCATGCCCTGCGCCGCAGCCGACGTCGAGCGCCTTGCCCCGTGGAAATTGGCTGGCAAATGCAGCCAGTTGCTGTAAATCCTCGCCTTGAGCGTGGACGGTGCTGGTCAGATAGGCGGCAGCGGTGCTGCCGAATTGTTCAGAAACCACCTTATCGTGGTTGCGTGCGACGGTCATCGGTTCTCTCCTCAAGAATGGGTAAGGGCAGTTAGAGCAGAGTCCAGTTTAATTATTTTTTATCCTGTTACAAGACTAGTGTTTATACTAGCACTACAAACAACAGGATAAACATGGACCAAGCCGGCAAACGCAAAGCACTGGGTGAATTCATCAAAACCCAGCGCACCCAGCTCCCGATAGCGGAATTACGGCTGGGCGGCAGCGCGCGCCGCCGCACACCGGGCTTGCGGCGCGAGGAAATCGCCCAGTTATGCGACATCAGCGTCACCTGGTATACCTGGATAGAACAAGGGCGCACCGTTTCGGTATCGGCGGCGGCATTGGCTAGAATCGCCGAGGCATTGCAGTTGTCGCGCGCCAAGCGCGCCTATCTGTTTGAACTGTCCGGTAAGAAAGATCCGCAGATGCAGGATGCGCTGGTCAAGGAAATCCCGGATGAAATACTGGCGATCACGGGCAGCATCAAGACCCCGGCTTATCTGCTGGATCGCCATTGGAATGCGGTAGTCTGGAACCGGGCCGCCAAGACCTTGTTCGTCGGCTGGCTGGACAAAAAAAACGCCAGCCGGAATTTGCTCGAATACACCTACTGCGCGCCCGAGGCCGCGGCCTTGATCAGCGACTGGGAACAACGCGCAAGCCGCCTGGCGGCGGAATTCCGCGCCGATTGCGGCATGCATCTGGACGAGCCGGAGATTGCCCAGCTGGTGACACGCCTGAGCGCCGCCAGCAGCGCGTTCAAGCGCGCCTGGAATCTGCATGATGTGGTTGAAAAAGAAGGCGGCGAACGCCGCTTCACTCATCCGACGCTGGGCCGGCTGGCGTATCGGCAAGTCAATCTGCGAGTGACCAACCGGCCCGAGCTGAAGCTGGTGATGTTGCTGCCACTACTGTCCATTTAGCTGCGCTTATCTTTTCATGACGAAAAACACGCCCAATATCGCCAGCGCCATGCCGACCATGCCTGGCAAACTGAAAACTTCGCCAAACATCAGCCAGGCCATCAGCGCCGTGGTCGGCGGCGTCAGGTAAAGCAAACTGGTGACGCGGGTTGCCGCACTCTTGCGTATCAGCGCAAACAACAAGAAGATCGCGCCTATCGACAAGGCCAGGATCGACCACAGCAGTGCGCCGATGAAGCGCGGCGTCCATTGCACCGTATCCAGGCCAGGCCCCAGGTGCTCGTAGAAAATCGCAAACGGCAGCAACACCGCGATCGAGGCGGCAAACTGGATGATGGTGCCGGTGCGTAAATCGAAATGCGGGCACTTGCGTTTCTGGTACAGCGTGCCAAACGTGATCGAGATCAGAGTAATTTTGGCGGCCACCACCAGCCCCACTCCGCAAATGCCAAGCAACAGGCCCAGCCATTGCCGCGGCCGCACCGATTCACCGATCAAGGGCGCGGCAAACGCCGTCAGGATAGGCTGCATGCCGACAATCAACGCCGACACGCCAGCCGGCATGCCAAGCTTGATGGCGCACCAGACCCCAGCCAGATAACCGCCTTGCAGCAAGATTCCGGCAAACGCGATATGACCGATCCGGCCTGAAGGCCAGGGGGCGCGCATGAATAACACTAAAGGCAATAAGACCAGCAGCACACCGACGAAGCGCAGCAAGAGAAACGTCAGCGGCGGCGCATATGGCAGACCGAATTTGGCCACCACGAAGCCGGTACTCCAGAGCAGCACAAACACTATCGGCATGGCCGCCAACAGGCGATGGGCTGGCCGCGATGCGGTGGGAAGGCTGGCTGAATGCATGAATTATCCGTATTGGGTAGGCAGCTGCGCAGCGCCATGCTGACGTGCGAAATGTGCCGCAAGCGCGATAGTTTGCAGATGGATCGCTACCGTGTCTTGTATATTCTTGCCGTAACCGCCGGCCATGGCGATTGCCACCGGTATCGCGTGGCGGCTGGCGGTTTCCAGCAGCATGGCGTCGCGCCGGGCCAGGCCGTCGAAACTCAGCTTCAAACGCCCTAGCCGATCGCCTTCGTGCGGATCGGCGCCGGCCAGGAAAATAATCAGCTGCGGCGAAAAACGTTCCATCATGGTTGCCAGTGCATCCTGCAATGCGCTCAGGTAAGTCGCGTCGCCGGTGCCATCCGCCAGCGCCACATCCAGATCGCTGCTCTCCTTGTCGAACGGATAATTGCGGGCGCCATGCAACGACAAGGTGAAAATCGAATCGTCGTTGGCCAGGATCGCCGCCGTGCCGTTGCCTTGATGCACATCCAGATCGACGATGGCAACCCGCTGCACCCGGCGCTCCGCCTGCATCAGCCGAGCCGCGATCGCAGCATCGTTGAAGACGCAGAAGCCGGCGCCCTGATCGGAAAATGCGTGATGGGTGCCGCCCGCCAGGTTGACCGCAATCCGCTCAGGCTCGGTCAGCGCCGCGCGACAGGCGGCAATGGTGGCGCCGGCAGAACGCCGCGAGCGCTCCACCATCTGCGGCGTCCAGGGGAAACCGATAGCCTTTTGCACACTCTGGGCCAAAGTGCCGGCGCAGACCGCGGCAATATAGTGCGGATGATGAGCCAGCGCCAGCACGCCGTCGCTGGTGCTCGGCGCCTCGTGGAAATCGATATCGCTGATGGTGGCCAGCGCTGCTTCGTGGATGAGCCGGTACTTTTGCATGGGGAAGCGATGGCCGGCCGGCAAAGGCAACACAAAATGGTCGCTGTAAAAGGCTTTCAAGATAGGCGCAGGGAATCAGATCGGGATCAAGAGTGAAAATCAGATGAAACAGTCAGTCTAACATTAGGGGACATACGCAATGGAGTGCTCAAAATAACAACAATCCAATACGCTAATACTTTGATTTCATAAGCTTTAGCTAAATTTATATAAACAATATATTGCAGCGCACAAAAATTCTCTTGACACCGTTTCAGAATAATTTACAATGAAATTGTTGCGTCGCACAATGTTCATTCAAGACCACTGGCAGACGCAATCGACGGCTAGATACTAGCCACCCCTTAGCCCTATTTATGTCGTTTTTACAGCATCGAATCCTAGGAGAAGCCATGTCTACCGTTGCAGAACAATTTTCAGCCGCCGCCAAAGCCAATTTCGAATCCAATCTGGCCCTGTTCACCGACTTCACGACTAAAGCATTTGCTGGCGTGGAAAAACTGATCGACCTGAACCTGAACGCCGCCAAGGCTTCGCTGGAAGATTCGAACGCCACCACCCAGAAATTGTTTGCCGCTAAAGATCCACAAGAATTTTTCGCGCTGAGTGCAGCGCTGGCCCAGCCGAACACCGAGAAAGCGATTGCTTACGGTCGTCATTTCGCCAGCATCGCTTCCAGCACACAAGCTGAACTGGCCAAATCGGCAGAAGCGCAAGTTGCGGAAACCAAACGTAAAGTCATCGAGTTCGTTGACCAGGCTTCCAAAAACGTGCCGCCTGGCGCAGAAGGCGCAGTTGCTTTCGTCAAATCGGCAATCGGCAGCGCCAACGCCGGTTACGAACAGTTCGCCAAGAGCACCAAGCAAGCAGTTGAAACCATCGAAAGCAATGTCAACACCGCTGTCGACCAACTGACGCAAGCTGCTACCAAGACTGCTGCTCGCTCGACCAAGAAGTAATTTGCATTTTTGTATTGCAGCAGGCCTGCTTCCTGGCATGCCTGCCTGAAATCTCCTCGGTACCCTGCAACAGCGGTATCGTTACTTACCCCGGTTCACCGGGGTATTTTTTTGCCCGGCGACTTTATTTATCCGCCGCAGGCTTGACCTGAGCCACCAGTTTCAACAACCTCTGCAGCGCCGCCTCATCCATCAGGGCCGGCAAGTCGCAAATATGCAACAGTTGCTGCTCGATATTTTTCGCTGGGCCGCCCGCCTTCAACGACGCTTGCAACACCTCTACCTGCAATTGCAAACGCTCGCGCGAAAGCGCTGGCGGACTATCGATGCCGGCCAGGATTTCAGCGCGCAGCAACTCCTGCTGCAACACAGGGCGCTGGTTTTCAAGAGTGGCGGCGTAGTTGCCGGCATTCTGCAAAGCACGTTCGAAACGCGCCGCGACGACTTTTTCAAATGCCGGCGCCAGCCGTGGCAATGCCTGCCAGCGGTTGCGCCAGTCAGATTCGATCGGGGTCTCGGCCGCGCCGATGAGCGCTTCAATTTTTTGACACAAGATCAACTTGTCGCGCAAGGCATCGGCTTGCGCCAGCGCGGCCTGGCGCCGGCTCTGCTCCAGCCGCGCTTGCAAAGCACCGAGCGCGGCCTGAAAACGTGCGTCAATTTGCGCCTGGGCAGCACGCGGCACCTGCCCGCTGCGCGCCCATTCTTGCTGGGCGTGTTGCAAAATTTTCGGCAACTCCGCCTCAGGCTGACTTAATGCGTCTTCCAGCGCAACGCATTGTTCCTCACGCAGATGCAAATTGTCGCGCCGTTCGGCATCGGCGCTGGACGCCGCCTCCTTGCGCTGGGCAAAGATGGCGTCGCAGGCACTGCGAAAACGCTGCCACAGTTCTTGCTCGTCCTGGCGCGGCAAGGGCAACGCCTTGGCTTGTTCCTGCCAGCGCTGTTGCAATTCTTTCACACGTTCGGCGGTATCGCGCTGGCTGGCAGGCAACTGCCCCGCTTCGGTAATCAGTTTTTCGCGCCGGGCAATTTCGATGCCTTGCTGCTGCGCCAGCGGCGTCAGCAAAGTTTGGATTGTCGTGGCGAAACTGCTATCGAGTGTCTTTTTTTCGCTACGATTGATCGGCCCCAGGTTCTTCCACGCCTGCTGCTTTTGCTGGCAAAACTGGGCGATGGCTTTCCAATCGGGCGTCGCCCCCGCCTCTGCCGACAACGCTGCCTGCGCATATTGCTGCACCTCATCGATCAACGCGCGAGCGCTGACTTGATTGACTTGACGCTGTTCAGCCTGCTGCTGGAAATGCGCCGCGACTGGCGCATAGGCGTTAGTGCAAGCCGCGTCAAATCCTTCCCACAGGATTTTCGGCGCCGGCCCGGAACTGCCATCCAAGGACTTCCAGTGCGCTCGCAGACTGCCGATTTTTTTTGCCAGTTCGGCCGGCGCCAGTGCTTGTTCCGACAACTCCTGAGCCGCCTTGGTCAATTCTTCGCGTGAAACGTTACCGCCCCAGCGCGCCCAGCCTTGCAGCCGGCTCAGTTCGCCGCGCGCCTGCAGCAGACGGCTGCTCTGCTCGGCGCTCGGCTTGTGCTGCTTGAAATCGATGGCCCGCAACATTTTGTCGAAATCCATCGCCACTTGCAGCGCGCCGTCTTCCAGGGCTTTTTCAAGACCATCCAGGGCTTCAGCGATTTGAGGGCGCTCGCTGGCCTCGGCGGTTGCTGCCGGAGTCCGGATTTTTTCCGGTTTGCCGATCACCACTGCATGTTGCTTTAACAGCGCCTGATAGCGCTGCTCCAGGCCGTCGTCAAGCAATGCCGCTGGCAATCTGGGCAATCCCGACCAGGCGGCTTTCAACGTCTCCGGATGCAGCGCCGCGGTCGCCGCTTCCCAGTTTGCCAACAGATCGCTGCGTGCCTGTAAAGCGGTTTGATGCTGCTGCAAATCGGATAGCAGTTTGCGCAGCGCTTGCGCTTCCTGCGCGAACTCGGTCGCCAGATGGCGCGGCAAGGTTTGCGCCTCGGCATGGCTGGTGCAGGTGGCCATCTGTAATTCCAGTGCGTCCAGATCCGGCAGACTTTGCGGCTCGGCTGCCATCGACGCTTTGATCTGCAGATGCAATGTGCGCGCACTGCTCAGCAAGCCGATGGCGCTGCGTTGCAAGTCGGCCTGGGCCGCCAGACGCTCGGCCAGCGCCGCGCGCAACCGGGTAAATTGCTGCTGCAATTCGGCCGGTACGTTCTTGGCGTCCCAGCCACGGTCGAGCTCGGCAACCTGGTTCGGCATCAGCTGCTGCTCTTGCAGCAAGCGCTGCGCCTGCGCCACAGATGCGGCCGCTTTGTTGGCAATCTGCTGTTGCTGACGATCACTGTCGAGCCGGCCTTGGATCAGTTTGGCAACCCGCCGGTCCGTATTGCGGCATGCTTGCAGCACTTGTTCCAAGGCCGGGCGCGAGTGCACCTGTTGTGCCGCACACAGACGCGCATCGGCAAACGTGGATTGCAGAATGAACGCTACTGCTGCAGCTTCATCGGTCAAGGCCTGTGCTTGCAGCAGCGCTTGCTGTCTGGCTTGATCCGATATTTGCCTGGCTTCGGCGCGCTGTGCCGCCTGGGGAGCAACTGGAACCGCTTGCGGCGCATTGCGGTCGGTACGGTCTGCGCGCTTGAAAAGAAATCCGAACATGTGATAGCAATCAGATAGAAGCGGATGGCCGCTAATCGCTAGCGGCAAACGCGGTTGGTTAATGAGGTCAATGCGTATGAGGTCAATGCGTAGGGTAGAAAGCGGCTCGGCTCAGCGTCACGCCGGCCGGTAATCCGCCTTTAACTGATCCAGGCCGGACAGCATTTTCTTGAACGCTGCAGCACTCTGCACCGGTTCGCCTTTGACACCGAGATCGATGTGACGCCGGGTGTCAGCGTCGCCAACATGCGGCAGGCTGAATACCTTGACCAGAGGGAACTCCGCCTCGATGGCTTCCATCAATGGCGTCAGCGCCGACTCCATGGCTTCGAACACCAGCACCGATTGTTCCAGTTGCGGATTCTGATGGAATTTGTCGGCGTAATAAGTATCCAGCACCCACTCGAACATAGGCCAGGCCATCACCGGAAAACCCGGCGCAAAATAGTGCGCCCCCGCGCCCTGGTGCGGCACCGAAAAACCGGGGATCTTGTTATACGGGTTGGGAATGATGGCGGCGCCCTGCGGAAACTCCCCCATCTTCAGCCGATGCAGGTTATCTGGCGTGTCGTAGTCCAGCGGGAGTCCGGCCTCGCGCGCGGTATCGGCGATCCGTTCGCGGATTTTCTCGCGTGCCTGCGGATGCAACACCAGCGGCACGCCAAGCGCCGCCGCCGCACATTGACGCGTATGGTCGTCTGGCGTGGCGCCGATGCCGCCGGTACAAAACACGATGTCGTCGCTGTCGAAAGTACGTTTCAGAGTCGCCGTGATACGGACCGGATCGTCGCCTATGTATTCTGCCCAATCCAGGCTTAAGCCGCGGGAAGTGAGCATTTCCAGTATTTTCGGGAAGTGCTTATCGGTGCGCCTGCCTGACAGGATTTCGTCGCCGATGATGATAAGTCCGATTGCCATGGGGATCGCCGTTTAGCTGAGGATGAATGGAAGTGATGGCAGAAAGATGATAAAAATAATAACGCTATTGCATTCTATGCAGATCTTAACTCCGAAACTTTACCGGCGCATGCAAGCTAATCCGGCCACGAAGTCTCCGATGCCTCGGACAACTGATGGATCACCGGGCTGCCGCTGCGTTCAGCCATGATGATAGCAGCCTCGGCAGCCGCCCGATATTTGGCCAGCGCCGCCAGGCAATAATACTCAAACCACAAGCCGGTAAACACAAATACCAGCACATACAGCCAGATAGAGCCGGCCGCCAGCAATGGAAAAATCACCAGCCACAAGGCGCCGCCCAGCCACAATATGGTCGGCGCAGCGCCCATGGCGCCGGCAATCACGCCGATCAGCAATAGCGGCCAGCGGTGAATCCGCAGCAGCGCCCGCATTTCGTCTTTGTCTGCATGCGCCGCCAGTGCTTCGTAGGCGAACACCCGATATGTCAGCCAGCCCCACAATACCAGCGGCACCAGGAAGGCGAACGGCGGGATCAGCCAGAGCGGCAAAGTCACCAGCCACAATACGCAGAACAGCAGGAAAGCGGAAAACGAAGTCCAGATGCTGCCAAGCAGCGAGCCGCCTTTGCGTTGCTCCAGATTGGGGAAGTGACGGCGGCCGACATGGCGCGCAGTGGCCGGCAAGGCAAACGCGCCGACGAACAGCAAGGCGGTCAGGATCATCAGCGGCAGCAAGGCCCACAACGCCAGCCAGGGCACGATGACGGTTTTGAGTGCGCCCAGGCCCAGCCAGCTGGGGACATAGTTGGCAATTCCCCAGCCATCGTTGCCGGCAAAATAATTCTTTTGCAGCCAGTCGATCATCGGCTGCAAACCCCACCACAGGGCCAGCCCCCAGATCACGACCGATAATGCAAACGGCAGGAAAGTCAGCATCAGCATGCGGTAATGCAGCTGCGACAATAAAGCCCGGCCGAAGGCTAGCAGTACCGGGCGCATCAGCGGGACGGCTTTCTGGCAAATTCGACCATGCGCTTCAGGCCCAGCCACTGTTGCGACCAGAAACCGCGGCCGTAGTCGCGCGCCGGCCTGCCTGCTGTCGGCAGCTGGTCGCGCACGCCGGTAAGTTCGAAGGTCTGGCCGAAATGCGCGCTGCGAAACAAGATATCCCAGAACGCAAACAGCACGCCGAAATTATGACCGCCCAGAGTACCCCTGCCCTTGCTCTCATGGCCGATGCCGATCGCATGGTGCCAGCGATGAAAACGCGGCGAGACCACGATGGCGTCGCCCAGGCGGCCAAAGTGAATCCGCACATTGGCGTGTTGCAGGCTTTGCAGCATGCGGGTAACCGATACCAGCAGCACATATTGTGCCGGCTCGACCCCAATCGCCAGCGCCACCACGGCCATGACGACGTCATGGATCAAGCCGTCGAGCAGGTGATTGCGATCGTCGCTCCACAGATTCATGTTCTGCTGGCTGTGATGCAGGCTGTGCAAACCCCACAACCAGCCGAAACCATGCTGCGCGCGGTGATACCAGTATTCGCACAGATCGAGCACCAGCAGATACATCAGGAAGGTGATCAGCGGCCGGTCGGTAATCCCGGGCAACAGGTTATCCAGATTGAACGGGTTGATTCCCTGCAGATGCAACAGCTCGGTGATTTTTGCCGTCAGCGGATCGACCAGGAAAAACACCAGCACCGAAAAAGCGCCGAGGCGATACAGCACGGTATAAATGAAATCGGTCCAGCGCGCGCGGCGGTCGGTAAAGCTATGCACCGGGATCACGGCTTCCAGCGGCCGCAGGATAAGAAACAGGACGATCAATTCGCAGACGCCAATCAAGAACCATTCGGTGCCGTCGAAGGCGTCTTCCAGATATTCGCTGAAACCGGCATGGAACATGAGCGGTTGCACCAGGGACTGAAACAGCCACGCCTGGACGCTGGCAAACCAATCTGCCAAAGTATCTGTCATGGCGCGCTTCCAGCCTTATTTCCTGTCTTATTTCCTGCCTTCGTGTCGGCGACCGGTCCTTTCAAGTTGCCTTTGTAGGCTGGATGGTCGCGCAGCGTGGCAAAACAAAAGCCTTTTTTCTCCAGGCCGCTGATCAGCGGCTCCAGCACTGCCGGCGCCCAAGGATCTTTACGCGACCAGATCCCCAGATGCGCCATGACGATATCACCGTCCTTGAGATTTTTCAGCGTGCGCTCCAGCAGCATCTGATTCGGCCATTTATCGCTGGGCAACTCGTCACCCGAGAAACCGGCTGCGGCCCACGCCACGTGCCGGTAGCCGCAAGCTTCTCCTGCTGCCAGCGTATGCGGCGTCAGATGGCCGCCGGGCGTACGCCAGAAGTGATCGATATGGGCGCCGGTCAGGGTTTGGAAGCGTTGGTCAACCCGATTCAGTTCGTCGCAATACTCCTGCGGCGTCCAGGCCAGCAGTTTGCCGGCGTTGGCGCCGAACTGCGGCTTCACTTCGATCTTGCCGTCGGCCAGGTCGCGCTTGGCGTAAACATGGTCGAAAGTATGGCTGCCGAAGGCATGGCCGTCAGCCACCAGGGTTTTCCAGAACGGCGCCCAGGATGGATCCAGGGTGTAATCGCCATTCACGGTTTTTTCATTGGCCATGAAAAAAGTGGCCTTGATGTGATGCCGTCTCAGGGTTTGGGCGATGTACTCGGCTTGCGACTGGCTGCCGGTATCGAAGCTCAGGTAGATGGTGCCGCTGCATGCTTTGGACGGCTGCGGCTGTGCAAACGCCAGCGTCGCCGGCGCCAGCGTTGCCAGCGCCACTGCGGCTGCCAGCAAATTACGCCTGCTTGCGGGAAACATGCGCATCACAATTCAGAAGCGCGATTATTGAAATAGATGCCGTGCGGCGAGCGCCCCACCGGAATCGTCTTGATCACTTTACCTGTCGTCAGATCAACTACCGAAACCCTCTTCAGCCAGCGCTGGGTGACCCACATGGTTTTGCCGTCCGCCGTCACTTCCATGCAATCCGGACCGCCCGGAACGGCGATACTGCCGACGCTTTCCAGCGTGTTCAAATCGAGCACATTGATGGTGCCGGCAACCCGGTTGGAGACGAACAGATGGCGATTGTCGCCCTGCGGCCGGAAATTATGGGCGCCGTCGCCGGTCTTGATTTTCTTGATGATTTTTTGCGTGCGCCAATCAATCACGGCAACATAATCGCTACCCATCACGCCTACCAGCAAATACTTGTTATCGGGCGTCATGTATACGCCGGCCGGCTGCTTGCCGACCGGCATGGTCCACTTCACCTGTTGCGTAGCCAGATCGACCGCGGCCAGTTCATCGCTGCCTTGCAGGCTGATGAAAGCCAGCCCGCTGTCGGCGGTGAACGCCATGTGGCTAGGCATGGCCGGCAGCGGCAGGCGCTTGGCCAGTTTCAGGTTCTTGCCGTCGTAACCGTAGATATCTATGCGGTCGAGACGCAGGCCGTTGGCGATAAACCATTTCTGGTTGGGCGAAAAGCCGATTTGATAAGGATCGACAATATCCTTCACCTGGCTCTGGATCTGGCCGCTTTTCGGGTCCAGGAACAGCAGCGAATCGCCGGTAGCGGCGGCCACGATCAGCGATTTGTTGTCCGGCGTCGGCATCAGGTGATGCGGCTCCTTGCCGACCGGGAAAGTACCGATTTCCTTGTAAGTTGCTTGGTCCAGCAAAGTAATGGTGGCGTCGCGCGAATTCAGTACAACCACTGTATTAGCGTTGGCAGAGGCAGACGGAACAGACGTTACGGCGCCAGGCTCTGCCGCAAAAGTGGAGAATGCAGTCAACAAGCCGCAAGCGGCCACAACGGAACGGCGAACAAATACAGGCATAACAAAACTCTGAAAAGCGAAAACGGCTATTTTACCGCGCATGAATGGCCACCATCGATTTAAATGACGTTAGCCGGCCATGGCGAAACACTGCTGGAATTGCCTTCCAGCACGGGTTGCCGGCCGGTTTTTGGTTTACACTGCACTACTCTGGCAGGACAGAGCAAATCGCCACGCTGCGGTGACTCTCGATCGCTGCCCTACATTGATGATTATTTAGAAAAGGACTCCCATGTCGACCACCACTACCGTTTCCGGCCTGCAGTTTGAAGATATCAACCTTGGCAACGGCGCTGAAGCCAAAGCAGGCGATCACGTGACCGTGCATTACACCGGTTGGTTGCAAAACTCGGATGGCAGCGCCGGCAAGAAGTTTGATTCCAGCAAGGATCGCGGCGACCCGTTCGAATTCCCGCTGGGCGCAGGCCATGTCATCAAAGGCTGGGACGAAGGCGTACAAGGCATGAAAATCGGCGGCGTGCGCAAGCTGATCATTCCGCCAGCGCTGGGTTATGGCCCACGCGGCGCCGGTGGCGTGATTCCGCCCAACGCTACCCTGATTTTTGAAGTTGAACTGCTGGGCGTATAAGCAGCCCCTGCCAAGCTCCCCTACGCTCCCCCTACCCGCAACGGCCGCCCGATGAAATTATCTGTATTTGTCTTGTATTCACGCCGTATGGCGTCGTTGCTGGTGACGCTGCCGCTGTTCGCCGGCTGTACCGTCGTCAGCGTCACCAGCAGTGTAGTCAGCGCCGGCGTCAGCGTCGGCAGCGCCGCGGTGGGGGTTGCCTCTACCGTGGTAGAAGGCACCGTTAAAGCGGGTTCGGCGGTAGTCGGCGCGGTTGCCGATTGATTCGTTTTTTTCCATCTACTGATACTTATACGAGACTCCGATGACCCTCCAAGCCCAATTCGAACAAGCCCAGGCCGACTCCAAGACATTGAGCGAGCGTCCCGACAACATGACCATGTTGAAAATGTATGCGCTGTTTAAACAGGGCAGCAGCGGCGACGTGCAAGGCGAGCGCCCAGGCATGACGGATTTTGTCGGCCGCGCCAAATGGGACGCCTGGAACGAATTGAAAGGCAGTTCCAAGGAAACCGCACAGCAGGAATACATCGACCTGGTCGAAAGCCTGAAAGACTAAGGCAGATTGTGGGCCGGCTTAACTTAAGGTAACCCGGCCCAGCACTTCAGGATTGAGCAGGTTCGGCGGCCATTTCCGCTCTGCCGTCGGCAGCAACGCCGCCAGCAGGTTATCCGCCGCGCACTCGGCCATCGCCCGCCGGGTAGGCTCGGAAGCGCTGGCAATATGCGGCGTCAGCACCACATTCGACAATCCCAGGAAATCCGGATGCAGCGCCGGTTCATTCTCGAATACATCGAGTCCGGCAGCGGCGATTTTCTTGTCACGCAATGCGGCGATCAGCGCCAGATCGTCAACGATGCCGCCGCGCGCCAGATTGACCAGGGTCGCGCCCGGTTTCATCAAAGCCAGCTCGGCAGCAGCGATGGTATGGTGCGATTCTTTCGAATACGGCAGCACCAGAATCACATGATCGGCCGCTGCCAGCAATTCTTCCTTGCTGACATAACGGGCCTGGTTGGCGCGCACTTCCAGCTCGGGCGACAGGCGTGAACGATTGTGATACAGCACTTGCATATCGAATCCCAAGGAACGCCGCGCAATCGCCTGGCCGATGCGTCCCATGCCGATGATGCCCAGCGTAGCGCCATGCACGTCGGCGCCGAGAAAACTATCGTAACGCCATTGCTTCCAGTGTCCGGCGCGTAGCCAGTGCTCGGCTTCCGTCACCCGGCGCGCGGTGGCCATCAGCAAGGCCCAGCCGAAATCGGCGGTGGTCTCATTCAATACGTCGGGCGTATTGGTCACCATCACCCCGGCCTTGGTGGCCGCGGCAACATCGATATTGTTATAACCGACGGCCTGATTGCACACTGCCTTCAGGCGCGGGCTGGCCTGCAGTAATTCAGCTGAAATGCGTTCGCTGGCGGTGGCGATCACGCCATCCTTGTCACGCAGTTTTTCCGCCAGTTCGGCAGCGCTGAAGATGCGGTCTTCCTGGTTGCTTTCCACTTCGAAGTGCTGTTGCAATCTCGTGATCACTTCTGGGAATACTGCTCTAGCCATCAATATCTTGGGTTTCATATTCACACCCTTAGCGGAAAAAAATCAAGGTCATCACAGCAAACAAAGGCAGCAGCACCACGCAGGCCCACGCCATATAACCGAAGAAAGACGGCATCTTGATACCACGCTCTTCAGCGATGGCTTTCACCATCAGGTTCGGCGCATTGCCGATATAGCTGTTGGCGCCCATGAACACCGCGCCGCAGGAAATCGCCGCCAGCGTCGCTGCCAGCTTGGTCATCAGCTCAAGCGCATCGCCGGATGCCGTATTGAAGAACACCAGGTAGGTTGGCGCATTATCGAGGAAAGACGAGAGTACGCCGGTGGCCCAGAAATACATGGCGTTGTTGGGTTGGCCGTCGGCGCCGGTGACCGCGCTGACCACCAGACCGAAAGCGCCATGCTCGCCGGCGCGCAGCATGGCGATCACCGGCGCGATGGTGACGAAAATCCCGGCAAACAATTTGGCCACTTCAAGGATCGGCCCCCAGCTGAAATCATTGCCGTCACGGGCCGCTTTGGGAGTCAGCCAGAGCGAGGCCAGAATCACCAGGACCAGCAAGCTATCGCGCAGCAGATCCTGCAACGCCACCTTGGTGCCGTAGATGTCATAGCTGATTCCCGGCTTCCAGAAACCGCTCATCAGCACCAGCAACACTACGATCGCCAGCAATACAAAGTTGAATTTGCCTTCGAAATGCAGCTTGACGCCCGGTTGCGCCGGTTCCGGCCTGGGTGGCAATTCTTCGCCTTTTGCATGGAAATAATAATTATCGAGGAAATAGAAAATCACCAGCAGCGCACCCCACATGAACATGGTTTGGCCGAAGATATTTTTAAAGGTCCAGGAAAAATCGACACCTTTCAGGAAGCCTAAAAAAAGCGGCGGATCACCCAGAGGAGTCAATGCGCCGCCGGCGTTGGCCACCAGGAAAATGAAAAACACGATGATGTGCACCGTATGCCTGCGATTTTCATTGGCATTGATCACCGGCCGGATCAGCAGCATTGCCGCACCGGTGGTCCCCATCAGACTGGCCAGCACGGTGCCCAGCGCCAGCAAGCCGGTATTCATGGCAGGCGTGCCGCGCAAATGGCCGCGCAGACAAATCCCGCCCGCCACCACGAACAAGGCGGTCAATAAAATAATGAAGGGGAAATACTCTGCCAGGAAAGCATGCACCACGCCGGCAGCCGCGGTCGGCACACCAAATTCCAGCGCACATGGAAGCACGAAAGCCAGCGACCAAGCCACCGAAATCTTGCCGAAATGATCGTGCCAGAAGGTAGGCGCCAACAAGGGGCCAAGCGCAATCGACAGCAGCAAACCGATAAAAGGCACGCCCCACCAGATCGACAATTGGGCTCCTTCCAGTTCTGCGGCCTGCGCCGCTACAGGCAGGAAGGCGATCAAGAGTGCGAGTGCTTTTTTATGCAATGGGATCTTCCGGATAAGGTTATCGATTGGGTGTGCAACTGGGTATGCAACCAAGACAGCGCACTATTTTATTCTGAAAACAATATCGGATAAATAACAAAGACACCACACGCTAAACCGCTGCGTCAAGCGGGCCGGCGATTTCGAAAACCTGGCGCAGGTAATTCAGATAGGCCTGGTCGTCGCACATATTCTTGGACGGCGTATCCGACAATTTGGCGACCGGCTGGCCGTTACAGCGCACCATCTTCATGACGATCTGCAATGGCGTGTAACCCAGATCGTTGGTCAGGTTGGTGCCGACGCCGAAGGCCACCCGGGTCCTGTCCTTGAAACGCAGATACAGTTCATTGACCTTGCCGAAATCCAGGCTATCGGAAAACACCAGGGTTTTGGTGGAGGGATCGACGCGATTGTCCTGATAATGCTTGATCAAGCGCTCGCCCCATTCGACAGGATCGCCGGAATCGTGGCGCGCACCGTCGAACAATTTGCAGAAATACAAATCGAAGTCGCGCAGGAATGCCGCCATGCCGTAGACGTCGGACAGGGCAATCCCGAGATCGCCGCGATATTCCTTGGCCCACATCTCAAATCCGAAAATCTGCGAATCGCGCAGCCGCGGGCCGAGCGACTGGCAGGCTTGCAAATACTCGTGCGCCATCGTGCCGAGCGGCATCATGCCGTATTTCATGGCGAAATAAACGTTGGAAGTGCCGACCAGATGCTGTGCGAAATCGCGCTGCAAAGTCTGCACCACCTCCTCGTGCCAACTGCGCGAAAAACGGCGGCGCGTGCCGTAGTCGGCTATTTTGCAGCCAGCCATGGCGGCATCGTCGCGAATCAGAGCCATCTTGCTCTGTAAGCGCCGGCGCCCTTCGGCATGATCCGGCGCGGTTTGGGTCGCGCGGAAATAGACTTCGTTGACGATCGCCAGCACCGGCACTTCAAACAGGATGGTATGCAGCCACGGCCCCTTGACCACGATATCGATTTCACCGTTGTCGGCCGCCGATGGCTGCACGCTGATGTACTTTTGCTGCAGATGAAACAGACTGAGGAAATCGATGAAATCGCTTTTGAAGAAGCGCATGCTGCTCATATAAGCCAGTTCCTGTTCCTGAAACCGTAAACGGCACAGGCCGGCAATTTCGTCGCGGATTTCATCGACGTAGGGCCGCAGGTCAGCGCCCTGGTTGCGGCATTTGTAGCGATACTCGACTTCAGCTCCGGGAAAATGATGCAAGACCACCTGCATCATCGTGAATTTATACAAATCGGTATCGAGCAGCGAAGTAATGATCATGGTATTTGAATACAGGGCGGTGATGAAAAATGGCTGGCGAAACCTGGGAGATTATCTGAACCGGTCTTGCATCTTACAACAGCGACTTGGCAGCAGCCTTTTATGGCGAACATCTTAGCAAAAATGACAACATGACAATGTTTTCGTACTCGTCGCGTCATCCCGTTTTTTTTATGCTGTCTCTACGACAGCCGACGCCTGCTCCGCATGATCCGGCTCGAAGAAACACCAGTGCACCTGGGGCCAGCGCTGCTGGATCCCGGCCTCGATACGGTTAATCGCATCGACCAGCGCTATATCGGAAGGCTGCGGCCGCATCACGGCTTGCACCGCAAGCATCACCTGCTCGCCCCATTGCATCGAGATCAGATTCCTGATGCTCGCCACATCGGCGTCGGCCTCGATATGCGCCTTGATGGCGGCATGCACCTCGGGCGCGGCGGACTCGCCGGTGACCATGGCTTTGACTTCGCGGATCACCATCACCGCAACGATCATCAGCAACACGCCAACCGCGATCGTGCCCCAGGCATCCCACAGCGGATTACCGGTGACTACCGTCAGCAGCACAGCAACAAACGCCAGCTCCAGCCCCGCCAGCGCGGCGATATCCTCCCCTGCCACCACCATCAGTTCCGATTGCCTGGTTTCGCGAAACCATTGCATGAATGGCTTGCCATGCGAGATCTTGCGGATTTCCACCATCGCGCCGCGCAGGGAAAATGCTTCCAGCACCACCGATACTCCCAACACGCCCAAGGCTATCCACGGTGTGCTGATCGGCTGCGGATGCTGCAAATGTTCGATACCTTCCATCACCGAAAACGCGCCGCCGACAAAAAACAGCAATAGCGCCACCATCATCGCCCAGAAATAAACCACACGCGCATAACCCATCGGATGGGACGCGTTTGCCGGCTTCCTGGCTTCTTTCAAGCCGATCAGCAGAAATACCTGGTTGGTGCAATCGGCCAGCGAATGGATGGCTTCGGCCAGCATCGCCCCGGAACCGGTGTAGATTGAAGCGGCAAACTTCGCCAGCGCAATCCCGCCATTCGCGCCCAAGGCATAAAAAATGGCTTTGATGGGGCTTTCCGAGGGAGATGACATAATTATTCCGTAGCAACAAAGGCGTTCACGATAGCCATTTTGGCAAGTGGATGCAAGCAATCCCGTTGCCGCCTCAAAACGCCTCGGCCGGATGTGGTAAAACTGATCAAACACCGGCGTTTGCGGCTAATGTGAATTTCACATTTGCTTATATGGATTCTATATAACAGCTGTTTGTGAGAAAGCCGGAATTACCTTAAAATACAAGGCTTTGCGACAGGGTGCGTAGAACAGCGCCGCTTGCTGGAAAACACCCGCCGCCTGAAGAGCTGCTTCAGGACCCGCTTCAAGATTAAATTTACAGATAGGACTGTTGTTATGACCCACGTTGTGACCGAATCCTGCATTCGCTGCCGCTATACCGACTGCGTGGATGTATGCCCGGTTGATTGTTTCCGCCAAGGCCCGAATTTCCTGTCGATCGACCCCGACGAGTGCATCGATTGCGCAGTCTGCGTCGCCGAATGCCCGGTCAACGCCATCTACGCTGAAGAAGATGTGCCTGCGGACCAACAGCAATTCATCAAAATCAATGAAGACCTGTCGCGCCACTGGCCATCGATCACCAAGACGGTCGCGCCGCTGCCGGACGCCGATGAATGGAAAGACGTGAAAGAAAAATTAGAATTTTTGCAACGCTAATTTGCAACGTTAAGTTAGACCCTGGCCGCCTTCGCATGGCGGCCAATGGAGTAGCGGCGCTAAGCCGCCAATTTGAGCCAGGCCATTGCCCCCAGCCACAGCGCAACACCTATCGCCGTCAGACAGAAATTCGCGAGAACTTTAATCCAATCGCCGTCGCAGCCATCGTTAGCACACCGCAACGGCGTTTTGGGGGACCCAACTGAAACAGGAATCAGAACGTCGCATGGATACCAACGTCAAGCTTGCAGCACCCAACTCCACCAACAACACGCCGATCGAGACCGATGCCATCATCGTCGGCGCCGGTCCGGTCGGCCTGTTCCAGGTCTTCGAACTCGGCCTGCTGGAAATCAAGGCCCACGTCATCGACTCTCTGCCGGTGGTCGGCGGCCAGTGCGTTGAACTGTATCCGGACAAGCCGATTTACGACATCCCGGCGGTGCCGGTCTGCACCGGCCAGGAACTGACCGACAACCTGCTCAAGCAAATCGAACCGTTCGAGCCGACCTTCCACCTGAATCAGGAAGTGACGCTGGTAGCGCGCCGCGAAGACAATCGCTTCGATCTGGAAACCTCGGCCGGCACCCGTTTCATTACCAAAACCATCTTCATCGCCGCCGGCGTCGGCTCGTTCCAGCCGCGCACCATCAAGGTCGAGGGCATCGATCAGTACGACAATACGCAGCTGTTCTATCGGGTCAAGGATCCGGCACAATTCCACGGCAAAAACCTGGTGATCTGCGGCGGCGGCGATTCGGCGCTGGACTGGGCGCTGGATCTGGTCGGCAAGGCGGAATCGGTAGTGCTGCTGCATCGTCGCGAAGAGTTCCGTGCAGCGCCGGCTTCAGTCGCCAAGATGAAAGCCATGTGCGAAGCTTACGAAATGCAATTCCTGGTCGGCCAGGTCACCGGCCACGAAGCCAAGGACGGCAAACTGAGCGAAATCAAGGTTACCGGCCCGGACGGCGTGACCCGCCGCCTGCCGCTGGATACCCTGCTGGTGTTCTTCGGCCTGTCGCCAAAACTCGGCCCTATCGCTGAGTGGGGCCTGGATATCGAGCGCAAGCAATTGAAAGTGGTCGATACCGAGAAGTTCGAAACCAATGTGCCGGGTATTTTTGCGGTGGGTGACATCAACACTTATCCGGGCAAGAAGAAACTGATCCTGTCGGGCTTCCATGAAGCGGCACTGGCTGCATTCGGCGCTGCGCCCTACATCTTCCCGGACAAGAAGATCCACATGCAATACACCACCACATCGCCAAAACTGCACAAGATCCTGGGCGTGGAATCGCCAGTGTTCGACTAAACTCCAGATCAGCAGCACAAGAAAAGCCGCCCGCGAGACAATCTCCCGGGCGGTTTTTTTCACCGTATTTTTAATCGCGTAAAAATAAAAATGCCCGGGATGCATCAGCATCCCGGGCATTTTTCATACAACTAAGTTACTGCGAGATTACTGCGCCGCTGCCGGAGCAGCTTCGCCGCCTTCGTCAGCCTGCGCTGCCTTCATCGACAGTTTCAGACGGCCGCGGTCATCGGTTTCGAGAACCTTGACGCGCACTTGCTGGCCTTCTTTCAGGTAGTCGGCAACCGCATTCACGCGTTCATTGGCGATCTGGCTGATGTGCAGCAGACCGTCTTTGCCCGGCAATACTTGCACGATTGCACCGAAGTCCAGCAGCTTCAAGACCGTACCTTCGTAGACCTTGCCCACTTCAACCGAAGCGGTCAGTTCTTCGATACGACGCTTGGCTTCCTGGCCGGCAGCAGCATCTACCGAAGCGATAGTCACGACGCCTTCGTCGCTGATATCGATCTGGGTGCCGGTTTCTTCAGTCAGCGCGCGAATCACAGCGCCGCCCTTGCCGATCACGTCGCGGATTTTTTCCGGATTGATCTTGATGGTGATCAGGCGCGGCGCGAAATCGGACAGCTCGGTTTTACCGTGCGGTACCGCTTCTTGCATTTTGCCGAGGATATGGACGCGGCCTTCTTTAGCTTGCGCCAATGCGACCTGCATGATTTCCTTGGTGATGCCCTGGATCTTGATGTCCATCTGCAGAGCGGTGATACCGTTGGCAGTACCGGCTACCTTGAAGTCCATATCGCCGAGGTGATCTTCATCGCCCAGGATGTCGGTCAGGACGGCAAACTTGCTGCCTTCCTTGATCAGGCCCATGGCGATACCGGCAACGTGTGCTTGCATCGGCACGCCGGCATCCATCAAGGCCAGGCAGCCGCCGCAGACCGAAGCCATCGACGACGAACCGTTGGATTCGGTGATTTCCGATACCAGGCGTACCGAGTAGCTGAAATCTTCCGGCGCCGGCAATGCTGCTTGCAGGGCGCGCTTGGCCAGACGGCCGTGGCCGATTTCGCGGCGCTTCGGGGTACCAACGCGGCCGGTTTCGCCAGTCGCGAACGGTGGCATGTTGTAGTGCAGCATGAAACGATCCGAATACTCGCCCATCAACGCATCGATCTTTTGTTCGTCGCGTGCAGTGCCCAGCGTGGCCACGACCAGCGCTTGCGTCTCGCCACGGGTGAACAGTGCCGAACCGTGGGTACGCGGCAGAACGCCGGTACGGATCGTGATCGGACGCACGGTGCGAGTGTCGCGGCCGTCGATACGCGGTTCGCCTTCGAGGATTTGCGAACGGACGATCTTGGCTTCCAGGTCAAACAGGATG
Organism: Collimonas silvisoli; assembly: GCF_018305005.1. Classification (GTDB taxonomy): domain Bacteria; phylum Pseudomonadota; class Gammaproteobacteria; order Burkholderiales; family Burkholderiaceae_D; genus Collimonas; species Collimonas silvisoli. The sequence continues at coordinate 51,823 of NZ_JAGQEG010000006.1, read as the reverse complement.
CCGCTGACTTCCGAAGCATCAGGTGCAGTGCCGCCAATCGATGCAGCTTCGGCAGCCAATGCCGCGTTGACTTCGGCAGTAGCGTCTTTCAGCTTGGTGGTGCGGGCCTGCTTGTCTTTGGTCTGATAGGCTTCACGCAGCTTGGCTTCGCCGAAATGCGCAACGCGAGCGATCAGCGCGTCATTCTTCGGCGCCGGGCTCCATTCAACTTCAGGCTTGCCGCCGTCGCGTACCAGTTCGTGGATCGCGTCGATAACCGCCTTCGATTGCTCGTGGCCGAACACCACCGCGCCCAGCATGATTTCTTCCGACAGTTGCTTGGCTTCGGATTCCACCATCAGCACGGCGGTTTCAGTACCGGCAACTACCAGATCCATGGCGGACTTGGTCAGTTGCGATGTGGTTGGGTTCAATACGTATTGACCGTCGATATAACCAACGCGCCCAGCGCCGACCGGGCCGGCGAAAGGAATACCGGCGACCGACAGGGCAGCCGAAGCACCGATCATCGCAGCGATGTCCGGATCGATTTCAGGATTGACCGACAGCACGTGAATGATGACTTGCACTTCATTCAGGTAACCTTCCGGGAACAGCGGGCGGATCGGACGATCGATCAGGCGCGATGTCAGGGTTTCTTTTTCGGAAGGACGGCCTTCGCGCTTGAAGAAACCGCCTGGGATACGGCCTGCAGCGTAAGTCTTTTCAACATAATCAACGGTCAGCGGGAAAAAATCCTGACCTGGCTTGGCATCCTTGCGCGCTACCACGGTAGCCAGCACAACGGTATCTTCAATCGACACCAGCACGGCGCCGGAGGCTTGGCGAGCGATCTCGCCGGTTTCCAGCGTAACTTGATGCTGACCATACTGGAATGTCTTCGTAACTTTATTAAACACAATATATCCTTTCATTTTGCCGACAGATTTTCAGGCGCTGTCGTTCACCTCACCACAGACGATTCATCGCTGGCTGTTTGTGTCGATAACCAATGAATTGCCGTCTCCTTGCTTAGAACTTACTTCTTAATACTTGTGCAGATAAGCCGCAAAAAAGCTGCTGCCAAAAGCAAAAATGCCCGCATCAGAAACTGATACAGGCATTTTTTTCAACTTATCGACGGACCAAGGACATCGTCACGAAATATCGAAACAGAATGTCGCTGCAAATACCGGAGGTCGACGATGAGCCGCGCACTTACTATTACTTACGCAAGCCGAGTTTTTCGATCAGCGAGCGGTAACGGTTCAGGTCCTTACCTTTGAGGTAGGACAGCAGGCTTTTACGACGGTTAACCATCATGATCAGGCCGCGGCGGGAATGGTGATCCTTAGCGTGGGCTTTGAAGTGACCGTTCAGGTCGTTGATACGGGCAGTCAGCAGCGCAACTTGCACTTCTGGGGAGCCGGTGTCGTTTTGACCGCGCGCATTATCAGTGATAATAGCGGCCTTGGCTGTTTTTTCGATAGTCATGCTTTACCTTTCACAAGCGGTGTACAGAGTACGTAACCCTATGCACCGTGAACAAACAATTAAAAAATCCGGTCAAACTTGACCAGACGCGCAGTATATAGCAAAAGCCCTGCCAATTCAAACAGTTAGCGCGCCGTCAACAACAATCTATTTTGGAGTATCGCCATGAAGCAACCCTTTCCCATTCTCCTGGCCGGTTTACTGCTGAGTCTGACCGGTTGCGCTTCTCTGCTGGCGCCTCCAGTCAATCCCGGCGAACCCGAGGCGCAAGTCCTGGCGCGCCTGGGGAAGCCGACCGGAACTTATCAAGACGGCAATGATGTATTATTGGAATACTCACGCGGGCCGTTTGGCCAGGCAACGTATATGGCGAAAATCGGCCCGGATCACAAGTTGATTTCCTATGAGCAAGTATTGACCCTGGAGAAATTTGCCACCATCAAGGTCAATCAATTCAACCAGAACGATGTCCTGCGCACCATCGGCAAGCCGATCGAAACCATCTACTACAGCCGGGTAAAACTGAATGGCTGGAATTACGGTTACAAGGAAAGCGGCGTCTGGAACTCGATGATGACGGTCTACTTCGACGACAGCGGGATTGTGCGCAAGCTTGAAAACGGCCCCGATCCGCGTTATGAACATACCCGGTTTGGCATGTAAAAACTTCGCCAGGCAGGCTGAACAGAAAGCGTCATGCATGATTAAACTTGCAGTTAAATTCCCGAAACGGCAACGCATCCAGGCCATGCTGGCCAGCACCCTGCAGGAATGGTTCAAGCAGCGCTCCGGCAGCAAAGGCGCTGCCCTGGCCTTCTATACCCTGTTCTCGATGGCGCCCATGCTGATACTGGTGATTGCGATTGCCGGCGCGGTATTCGGCGAACAGGCGGCGCGCGGCGAAATTTTCGGCCAGTTGTCGGGCTTGATAGGCCCGACCGGCGCCGACGCCATCCAGCTGTTGCTGGCGGCGGCCCACAGCAATCGCTCGGGGCCGATCGCGGCGCTGATCGCGGTAGCGGTGCTGCTGATCGGCGCCACCACCGTATTCTCCGAACTGAAGGATAGCCTGGACGAAATCTGGTACGTCGAGCAGACCCGCCAATCCGGCATCATGTCCTTGATCCGCACTCGCCTGCTGTCGTTCGGACTGATACTGGTACTGGCCTTCCTGCTGCTGACCTCGCTGGTGGTCAGCGCGGCGCTGGCGCTGCTGGCAAAATACCTGGGCGGCATGTGGCTCAACGTGACGCTGGTTTTTTCACCGCTGTCACAGCTGTTTTCATTTGCCGTGATTGCCAGCCTGTTCGCCTCGATCTACAAGATGCTGCCGCAGACCAAATTGCCGTGGCGCGACGTATGGATAGGCTCGATCGGCACCGCCGCCTTGTTCGTGCTGGGTAAATACCTGATCGGCATCTACCTCGGCAATAGCGGCGTCGCTTCCAGCTATGGTGCCGCCGGCTCAGTGATTGCGCTGCTGCTGTGGATTTACTACTCGGCGCAGATTTTCTTTTTCGGCGCCCAGTTCACGCGCCAGTACGCCCTGTTTTTCGGCAGCCTGCAAGAGATCGACAAGAATGCCGACGCTCACTCGACCTCTTCGAGTCGATCATGATAAGGCTCCAGCCCGCGATCTGAAAGCCGCAGAATGCGGCCGCAGCGGCGCGCCAGTTCAATATCATGGGTCACGATCACGAAGGCCGTGCCCAAGGTTTGCGACAATTCCAGCATCAGATCGAAAGTCATCTGCGCCGTCGCCCGATCGAGATTGCCGGTCGGCTCGTCGGCCAGCACGCAAGCCGGCCGAGTGACCAGCGCCCGCGCCAGCGCTACCCGTTGGCGCTCGCCGCCGGAGAGCTCGCCCGGCACGTGGATTACACGTTCAGCCAAGCCGACCCGCGCCAGAATCTCACGCGCCTGCTGTTGCGCATCGCTGCGCTTGAGGCGGCGGATCATCAAGGGCATGGCGACGTTATCCAGCGCGGAAAATTCCGGCAGCAGATGATGAAACTGGTAGACGAAACCGAGTGCATTATTGCGCAAGTCGCCACGGGTCTTTTCTCCCAAGGTCGTAAAATCCTTGCCCAGCAAACTGACGTTACCGGCAGTCGGTGCATCCAGGCCGCCCAGCAGATGCAGCAGGGTCGATTTGCCTGAGCCGGAAGCACCGACAATAGCCACTTGCTCGCCCTTGGCGACATCGATATCGATGCCATTCAAGACCTTGACCGAATAACTGCCCTGGGTAAAAGTCTTGCCCAGGTTGCGACAGGAAAGAACGATGGATTTATTTGTATTATTCATAACGCAACGCCTCAGCAGGTTTCACCCGGGCAGCCCACCAGCTCGGATACAAGGTCGCCAGGAAAGCCAGCACCACGGCGACGCCGCCGATGGTCCAGACATCCGGCCAGCGCAGGTCTGAAGGCAATTCGGTAATCACATACACGCTCTTGGGCAGGAACTGCACGTGCAGCATATTTTCGATAAACGGCACGATGACATCGATATTCAGGGCTATCAGCACGCCGCCGCCAACCCCGATAGCGGTGCCGATCAGCCCCACCAGCGCACCCTGGATCATGAAAATCTTCATGATCGATCCCGGCGATGCACCCAGCGTGCGCAGAATCGCAATGTCAGCCTGCTTGTCAGTCACCGTCATCACCAAGGTCGACACCAGGTTGAAGGCGGCCACCGCGATGATCAGGGTCAGGATGATGAACATCATGCGTTTTTCAGTCTTGACGGCGGCGAACCAGTTGCTGTTCTGCTGGGTCCAGTCGCGCAGATACAAATTGGGCGGCAGCGTGGTCGCCAGCTGCTGCACCACCTGCGGCGCTTGCAACATGTCGACGATCTTCAGGCGCACGCCGGACGGTGAATCCTGGCGGAACATTTTTTCCGCATCTTCCAATTGAATGAAGGCCAGGGTCGAATCGTATTCAAAATGACCAGCCTCGAAAATCCCGGCCACGGTGAATTGCCGCAAGCGCGGAATCACGCCGGCCGGCGTCACCTGCCCTTGCGCCGCCATCAATGTCACCTTATCGCCGATGCCCACGCTCAAGGCATGCGCCAGCTCTATCCCCAGCACGATATTGAATTCGCCCGGCTTGAGGTCATTGAAGCTGCCTTGCTTGACCTTGCTGGCCACGTCCGACACCTTGGGCTCCTCGGCCGGCAATACGCCGCGTATCGCCACGCCGCGCAAGACGCCTTCGCGCACCAGCATGGCCTGCGCATCGACATAGGGCGCCGCGCCTACCACTTCCTTGTTCTTGAAGGCCTGCTGGGCGACCTCTTCCCAGTTCTGCATGGAACCGGAAGCGTCGAACACTTCGATATGGGCCAGCACCGACAGCATGCGGTCGCGCACGTCTTTCTGGAAGCCGTTCATCACCGACAGCACCACGATCAGCGCCGCCACCCCGAGGGCGATGCCGGCCATCGATATCAGCGAAATGAAGGAAATAAAGCTGTTGCGGCCGCTACGCTTGCCCGCGCGGGTATAGCGTATGCCGACCAGCCACTCAAACGGTAAATTTTTTATGATGCTCAAAAGGAGGCTCCCGAAATCAGCCCGCAGTTTGCCATAATTTGGCAAACTCACGGAGCTTTCCCGCTGAATGCGCCTGATCTGATCCAGACAATGCGCTATCGTTCAATACCGGACCGGGTCAAAATCAAGGTAGCGCCACCAATTGCCAAAACGAAATATACTAACGGATACACCATATTAATAAAACATCGGGCCGATGCCGGATGACTATCCAATCTGAACAGGATCGCATGATGAAAAAATTCTTCGCCCTATGCCTCGGCCTGCTATTGGCGCAGGCGGTGGCCGCTGCCCCGCTTCCCTATGATGAGAAGGCCGACGCCAAAGCCGACCTGAGCCAGGCCTTGAGCCAGGCGCAGAGCAGCAATAAACAAGTGATATTGGTATTCGGCGCCAACTGGTGCACCGATTGCCGCGAACTGGACAAGGCGCTGCATGGCAAAAGCGCGGCGCTGATCGACGGCAAATTCATTCTGGTGAAAGTCGACGTCGGCAATTTCGACAAGAATCTGAATGTCGCCCAGTCTTACGGCAACCCGATTAAAAAGGGTATTCCAGCCGCCGTGCTGCTCAGCCCGGACAACAAGATCCTGTATTCGACCAAGGCCGGCGAACTGGCGGACGCCCGCCGCATGGGCGAGAACGGCATCTACGATTTCTTCAATAAAGAGATCGTAAAAAGACAGGGCGGCTAAGCCTGCGCTCAACCGCCCCGGTTTGCAACAACCATAATGCTGCGCGCTTACTTAGGCGCCAGCCGTATCCCGCCGTCGAGACGGATCACTTCGCCGTTCAGGTAGACCGTCTCGACAATGGTCTTCACCAATGCCGAGAATTCAGCCGGTTTGCCCAGGCGCGGCGGGAACGGCACCATTTTTCCTAACGCGTCCTGCACTTCTTCCGGCATGCCGAGCAGCATCGGCGTTTCCATGATGCCCGGCGCAATCGTCATCACACGGATGCCGTGGCGCGCCAGTTCGCGCGCTGCCGGCAAAGTCAGAGCCACTACCCCGCCCTTGGATGAGGCATAGGCAGCCTGGCCGATCTGGCCATCGAAAGCGGCAACCGAAGCGGTGTTGATGATCACCCCGCGCTCACCTTCAGCATTCGGCTGGCCCTTGCTCATCGCATCGGCGGCCAGGCGCATCATGTTGAAAGTACCGATCAGATTGATCTGGACCACGCGACTGAAATCTTCCAGGGCATGCGGCCCCTCCTTGCCGACTATGCGCTTGGCCGGCGCCACGCCTGCGCAGCTGACCAGCCCGTGCAAGCCGCCGAACACCGTGAGAGCGGTGCTGACCGCCTCCATGGCGCTGGCTTCGCTGCACACATCGGTTGCCACAAAACGGGCATTGGCGCCCAGTTGCGTCGCCAATGCGGCGCCGGCTTCCTGGTTGATATCGGCGATCACCACCTTGGCGCCGCCCTGCACCAGCATGGCGGCAGTTGCCGCACCCAGGCCGGAACCGCCGCCGCTGATCAGAAATACATTATTTTCAATTTGCATATTTTTCTCTTTTCCTCTTTAAATGTTAGCCTTGGCGATTTCCTGGTTGCGCAAGATGAAGCGCTGCAGTTTGCCGCTGGGGGTTTTTGGCAGTTCTGTTAAAAATTCGATTTCACGCGGATAAGAATGCGCCGCCAGACGATGTTTGACGTATTGCTGCAGCTCGCCGATCAGTTCGGCACTGGCATGATAATCCTTGCTCAAGACGACAAAAGCCTTGACCAGTTCAGTGCGCTCCGGGTCCGGCTTGCCAACCACTGCCGCCTCAACCACCGCCGGATGCTCCAGCAACGCGCTTTCGACATCGAAGGGACCGATGCGATAACCGGCAGAAGTAATGATATCGTCACCGCGGCCGATGAAGCTGATGCTGCCATCCTGGTTTTTCTCGACCGTATCGCCGGTGATGTAATAGTCGCCGCTGTCAGCCGCGTTATCTTGCTGCCAATAGCCCTGGAACCAATACACCGGCGAACGGCGCCGATCCACCGCCAGCACGCCCGGCTGGCCCGCCGCCAGTTCCTGTTGATCGTCGTCCAGCACCGCCAGGCGATAGCCAGGCATGGCAAGGCCGGCCGAACCCAGACGCACCTCATGCCGCAAACCATGGTGGTTGCACAACACCATGCCTAGCTCGGTCTGGCCGTAATGATCGTTGATCGGGCAAGCCAGATGTTCGCCGAACCAGCGAATCACCTCCGGGTTCAAGGGTTCACCGGCGCTGCTGACGACGCGCAAACGGCCCTTGACCGGCGCCGCCGCCGCTGCGCCGGCGGCAATCAGCAGCCGGTACGCGGTAGGCGAACCTGCGAGATTGGTAATCTTGTATTTATCGATAATCCGGTAAGTGCTCTCCACCGTGAACGAACCCTCATAGAAGGTAATCGCATGCCCCATCAGCAAAGGTCCGGTGACGCAGTAGTACAAGCCGTAAGCCCAGCCGGGATCGGCGATATTCCAGAACGCATCTTGCGGCCGCACGTCCATCGCGTAACGCGTGTACACGTAAAACGCCAGCATCGCCCGCAACGGCACCGCGACACCTTTGGCCGGCCCGGTCGTGCCCGAGGTAAACAACATGATGAAAGCATCATCGGCCTTGCGCATCACCGGCGCGAACTCTATGGATTGGCGCTCCAGTTCGGCCCAGAAACCGAAGTCGCCGGCTGGTGTTTGACTGGCGACGGTCACGATCGGCGGACATGCCGGCACCTCCGCCAGTTTGTGACGGTTATCGGCGTCGGTAACGATCAATTTCGCTTCGCTGGCGGCAACCCGGTATTCAATCGATTTCGAACCGAAGGCGGTGAACAAGGGCTGGTACACCGCACCGGCGCGCCAGGTGCCAAGAATTGCAATCAGCAGTTCCGGCGTACGCGGCAGCAATCCGGCTACGCGGTCGCCGGGCTGGATGCCCTGCGCCTTCAGAAAATTGGCAAAACGGCCTGACAACTCCTTGAGCTGGGCAAAGGTATAACTGGCGCTGCGGCCATCCTTGCCTTCCCAAAACAGCGCTATATGGTCGTGGCCGGGCGTGGCGTGGTGGTCGCAGCATTCGACGCAGGCATTGATGCCGGCTTGCAGATTCCCGGACAATTCCGCAGCAATACTGTCGGCGCTGAAGTCCGCATAAAACTGGGCATAATCAGGAATGGTGTCGGCCGCAGTTGAAACTGCGGCTGGCAAAGCAGATGACATGAGTGTTCTCCTCTAACCTAGAATGGCAGGCTTGATCTGCTCTTGTTCTTATGAGAAATGGAACTGCCGCAGCCAAGTCTAGGATAATTAGTGGCTGACAACCATGTTAAAAGCGATCAATGAATTTGATCGGAATTGCAATATCTACTATCTAATGGTTTTATGGCCACCTATAAAACCGTAGCGAGCGGCTCAATCTCGGGGCGAGAAGCGCAGCCGTACGCAAGTACCGTGAGCATCGCCGCCCCGAGATTGAGTCGCGCAGTAGGTTTTAAAGGTGGTCATATGGAAGATTGGGAAAAGGGAACGATCGCTATCAGCTTTGTCGATGAAGCGCTGCACAGCATGCGCCAACGCGGCATGGATACTGAAACGCTGCTGCTTGAGGCCGGTATTTCTCCGCGTTGGCTGAGCACGCCGCACGCTCGGGTCGCCGCCGCCAACTACGGCAAGCTGTGGTATCTGATCGCGCACGCCATGGATGATGAATTTTTCGGCATGGATAGCCATCCGATGCGGGTCGGCAGTTTCAACATGCTGTGCCGCAGCGCCCTGCACAGCGCCAATCTCGGCAAGGCTCTGGCACGCACTCTGGATTTCCTGCGGCTGGTGCTGGACGATATGTCGGCGACGCTCTCGGAACAAGACGGCCTGGCGCGCATCGTCATCAACGACACCGGCAGCCCGCGCCGCATGTTTGCCTACGGCACCTTCCTGATGATCGTGCATGGCGTCGGCAGCTGGCTGATCGGACGCCGCATTCAATTGTTGTCGGCAGATTTTCGTTGTGAGGAGCCGTCGGCCAGCCTCGATTACAAGATCCGCTTTTGCGACCAGGCCCGCTTCAGCCAGCAGCAGACCGCCATCACTTTCGATGCGGCTTGCCTGGCGTTGCCGATAGTGCAAAACCAGCGTTCGCTGCAATCCTTCCTGCGCGAAGCGCCCGGCAACCTGCTGGTGAAATACAGCAATCACGATAGCCTGGCGGCCACCATCCGACGCCATCTGCGCCAGCTGCCGCTGACCGAATGGTCAGACTTCGACAGTTTGTCGAAACAACTGCATACGCCGGCGTCGACCTTGCGCCGCAAGCTTGGCCAGGAAGGACAATCGTATCAGGCGATCAAGGACAATCTGCGGCGCGATCTGGCCATCAATTATTTGAGCGGCTCCGCCAGGAGCATTGAAGAAATTGCGCTCAGCCTTGGTTTTGCCGATTCCAGCGCTTTCCATCGGGCCTTCAAGAAATGGACCGGAAGCAGTCCGGGCGAACATCGGCGCGCTTTGTCGGCAACGTAAGAACCCGATTGCAGCTGTACATTTCAGCCTCCCCGGGTAAAAACCTTCTCATGTGTCGCCGATAACAAAACAAAACCCGACTGTGGGGACAGAGCCATGCGCCGCGCTGCGGCGCCTGAACTCTGTCCCCGATTACCGTCAACTATTTACATTTCCTGCTTGGCAGAAATAGCGTTTGCCACCACCAGCGCAGTCATGTTGACCACCCGGCGCACCGTCGCCGACGGGTTCAGGATGTGCACCGGAGCCGCAGCGCCGAGCAGCACCGGCCCCACCGTCACGCCCTGGCCGCCGGTCATCTTCAACACGTTGAACAGGATATTGGCGGCATCCAGGTTCGGTGTCACCAGCACGTTGGCGTCGCCGCTCAGGGTCGATTTCGGCAGGAACTGCGCCCTCACCTCTGCACTCAAGGCGGCATCGCCGTGCATTTCGCCATCGGCTTCGACATCCGGCCTGCGCTTGACGAACAAGTCGCGGGCGGCGCGCATTTTCTTGGCCGACGGCCGGCTGCTGGAGCCGAACATCGAATGCGACAGGAACGCCACCTTGGGCGGCACGCCGAAGCGTTTTACTTCTTCCACCGCCATCGCTGCGATATCGGCCAGTTGCTCGGCGTCCGGATCGTCGTTGACAAAGGTATCGGCGATAAACAAGGTGTGCTTGTCGAGCACCAGGCCGTTCATGGTGGCGAAGCACTTGGCGCCTTCGCGCAGGCCGATGATATCGCTCACATGTTCCAGATGACTATCGAAACGCCCGACCAGGCCGCACAGCATGCCGTCGGCGTCGCCCAGCTTGACCAGCAGCGAGGCGATGGTGGTATTCGAACGGCGCAATGTCGATTTCGCCATCTCGGGCGTGACGCCGTCGCGCGCCTTGATCTCGTGATAGGTTTCCCAGTATTGGCGGAAACGGACATCGTCTTCCGGATTGACCAGTTCGAAATCGCGGCCGGCCTGCAAACGCAAGCCGGCGCGCTTGATGCGCGCCTCGATCACCGCCGGGCGGCCGATCAGGATAGGCCGCACCAGTTTTTCTTCGAGCGCGATCTGCACCGCACGCAACACCCGTTCATCTTCACCCTCGGCGTAGACGATGCGTTGCGGTTCGCCGCGCGCCGCCAGGAACACCGGACGCATGAACATGCCGGTGTGGCTGACGAAACGCATCAGCGATTGGCGATAGGCCTCCATGTCCTTGATCGGGCGCGTCGCCACACCTGATTCTTCAGCAGCACGTGCAACCGCCGGCGCGATACGCAAAATCAGGCGTGAATCGAAAGGTTTCGGAATGATGTATTCCGGACCGAAATGCAGCTCCTGGCCGGCATAGGCGGAGGCCACTTCTTCGCTGATCTCAGCCTTGGTCAAGTCGGCGATCTCGCGCACGCATGCGACCTTCATCGCTTCCGTGATGCTGGTGGCGCCGCAATCCAGCGCGCCGCGGAAAATATAGGGGAAACACAGCACGTTGTTGACCTGGTTCGGATAGTCCGAACGGCCGGTGGCGATAATGCAATCCGGCCGCGCCTCCAGCGCCAGTTCAGGACGGATTTCCGGTTCCGGGTTGGCCAGCGCCAGGATGATAGGCCGCGAACCCATGGTCTTGACCATTTCCTGGGTCAGCACGCCGGGCGCGGAACAGCCGAGGAATACATCGGCGTCGACAATCGCCTCCGCCAGGGTGCGGGCATTGGTGGTTTGCTGGTAGCGCTGCTTGGAGATATCCAGCTTGTCTTCGCGTTTGTCGTGAATCACGCCCCGCGAATCGCAGACGAAAATGTTTTCGCGCTTGACGCCCAGCTCGACCATCAGGTCCAGGCAGGCAATCGCCGCCGCTCCGGCGCCAGAGGCCACCAGCTTGACTTCGCCGATCTTCTTGTTGACCAGTTCCAGCCCGTTCAACAAGGCTGCCGAGGAAATGATGGCGGTACCGTGCTGGTCATCGTGAAAGACCGGGATCTTCATGCGCTCGCGCAGCTTCTTTTCGATATAGAAGCATTCCGGCGCCTTGATGTCTTCCAGGTTGATGCCGCCCAGCGTCGGCTCCAGCGCGGCGATGATTTCGACCAGCTTGTCCGGATCGCGCTCGGCCAGTTCGATGTCGAACACATCGATGCCGGCAAAATTATGGAACAGGCAGCCCTTGCCTTCCATTACCGGCTTGCCGGCTAGCGGTCCGATGTCGCCCAGGCCAAGCACCGCGGTGCCGTTGGTGACCACGCCCACCAAGTTGGCGCGCGAGGTGTATTCCACCGCCAGCTCCGGATCTTCATGGATCGCCAGGCAGGCGTATGCCACGCCGGGCGAGTAAGCCAGCGACAGGTCGCGCTGGTTGGACAATGGTTTGGTTGGCACCACGGCGATCTTGCCGCGCGTCGGGCTGCGATGATATTCGAGCGCAGCGTCGCGCAGGGCCTGTTCGGCCGCAGAAAGAGTGGTTGGGTTGCTCATTGATGGTCTCCTGGGTACGCTAGTGAAAATTAGTTGGCAGCGACATTAGCACAATGTCCATCGATTCGGTTTCTCGGTGACCGATATCTCTGCGATTGAAGATGCTTCTGGGAAAGAAAATTATTTTGTAAAGTTGTGGTTTGAATAGTGCGGCTCATGGCAAATGGTAGACGAATCCAGGGCAATTTGCAGCGTTGCCGATAAAAAAACAAAGCAGATTTATGCCGCACTGCCGCATAAAACCAAAAGCCCGCAGGTGCGGGCTGCGGGCTTGATTATCGGTAGAGAACTGTCGTGGATGAGATTTTGATTTACATCAACATCAAATCGGATTTTCTTGAACGCGGTTGCTATTCACAACTCAAGCCGCAACGCTGCTCTCCAACGGCTGCTGCAGCAACAAGGTTTCGTAACTCCAGCGGTTCCAGCTTGAAGCCACGCCCAGGCGGGCCGTGTTGTGGCGAATCTTCGGTTTATGGATCGCCACACGGATTTCATCCAGCATCGGGAATTCCCGAAACGACAAGCTGGCAACCTCGGACGCCAGCGTCTCCAGCAATCGGGTATGCGGCTTGTCTTGCAGAAAAGCCGTGACCACGCTGCAGTAATGATCGTAGTCGATCACCGAAGCAGCGTCGTCGTCATGCTGGCCGCTGCCGCCGGTGCGGTAGGACAACTCGATGTCGAGCTCGACCGCCTGCGGCTTCTCATGCTCGTGCGGATGCAGGCCGATGCGGGTCGTCACCGACAAACCTTCGACGAAGATTTGCCAGCGTACGCCGCTGACGATGTTTTCATTTTTCATCAGAAATATTCCTGACAAGCGTCGAGCAGGATGCGCCCGAAATAATCGGCAAAACTGCGCCGGACGATCAGCTCATAAGCACCATCGGCCAGCGGCCGCAGCAAGACGCCCGCTTTGAAGTAATGGCTCTGGGCGCATTGGCCGGGCGCGAACACGGCGGGATGGAAATCCAGCGGGCAGCCTTTCTGCAATACCTCGCGCGCCTTGGCCCCGCTCAGCACCAGGCTGGTGTTGCCGCTGCTGACATCCACCACCGAGGCAAACTCCCCTGCCAGTGCGCCCGCCAGATCGGCGCAAAGCGCGGGTAAGCGTGGCTGTTTCGACTGGATCAGCCATTCATTGGGCGCCAGCCAGTAGATGGTGAATTGTTCGCTCTCGGCTAGCGTGTTGGGTTGCAGCGGCAAGGCTGCGCCGGTGAGGTTTTTAACCGCTTTCAGCAACACCGCGGATTCTGCTTCTCCCTTGATGTTGATCAATTCGAGGAAGGGTTTTTCTTCCATGCTGACAGCACGGTTGGCGCCAGCCGCGAGCGGCGCCAACGATTGCGTCAATTCGATGAACGGCGATTCTTGCTGCACCTGGAACAACTGGGTTTCATTCAACATGTTGACGGACTCCTTCTGCATCGTAAAACACCAGGCTGCTGATCTTGGCCGCGAGATTGCGTCCATTCGCCAGCGGAATGCTGACCTCCTGCCCCATCTTGTTCAGACCGCCCTTGATCAGCGCGAAAGCTATCGAACGCTGCAGGATCGGGCTGAAATAGCTGGAAGTGACATGGCCGATCATGTTGGCAATCGGTTCGTTGCTAGGCTCTGCCAAAATCTGGCTGCCTTCAGGCAGGACGAAATTCTTGTCCTCGCTCAGCAGCCCAACCAGTTGCTTGCGGTCGTCGCGCGCGGTATCGGAGCGCGTCAGCGAACGCTTGCCGAGGAAATCCTTGGACTTGGCGACCAGGCCGCCCATGCCCAGATCAAACGGCGTGACCGAACCGTCGGTATCCTGGCCGACGATGATGTAGCCCTTTTCCGCGCGCAGCACATGCATGGTCTCGGTGCCGTAGGGCGTGATATCGAACTCCTGGCCGGCTTCGATGATCGCATCCCAGATGGCGCGCCCCATGTTGGCCGGCACGTTCACTTCATACGACAGCTCGCCGGAAAAGCTGATCCGCATGATGCGGGTGAACACGCTGTTGATGCTGCCTTCGCGGAACGACATGAAAGGAAATTTTTCATTCGAAAAATCGATGTCCTTGCACACCTTCTGCAACACGCGCCTGGCGTTCGGGCCGACTACGGCGAAGGTCGCGAAGTGATCGGTGACGGAGGTCAGGTTGACTTTCAAATGCGGCCATTCGGTTTGCAGCCAGCGCTCCATCCAGTCCAGCACCCGCGCCGCGCCGCCGGTGGTGGTGCTCATCAGGAAATGCTGTTCAGCCAAACGCACCGTGACGCCATCGTCGAACACCATGCCGTTTTCATCCAGCATCAGGCCGTAGCGGCACTTGCCGACTTCCAGCTTGTTCCACGGATTGGTGTAGATCCAGTTGAGCAAGGTGACCGCATCCGGCCCCTGCACATCGATCTTGCCCAAGGTCGATGCATCCAGGATGCCGACGCTGTTGCGCGCCGCCAGGCATTCGCGCGCTACCGCAGCGTGCAGATCTTCCTTGCCGCGCGGGTAATACCAGGGCCGTTTCCAGTTGCCGACATCTTCAAACAAGGCGCCCTGCTCCTGATGCCAGGGATGGATGCAAGTCTTGCGGATCGGCGTCAGGAACTCGCCCAGCTCACGCCCGGCCACCGTGCCGAAAGTCACCGGCGTGTAGTTCGGACGGAAGGTGGTCGTGCCGGTTTCGGGGATGGTCTTACCCAGCACTTCAGCCAGGATCGCCATGCCGTTGATGTTGCCAAGCTTGCCTTGATCGGTGCCGAAGCCGAGCGCGGTATAGCGTTTGACGTGTTCCACCGAGTGATAACCCTCGCGCGCCGCCAGATGGATATCCGCCGCCGACACGTCATTCTGGTAATCGACGAACTGCTTGGGGCCACGGCCCACGTGCTTGCGATCTCCCACCAGCCACAAGGGCATGATGGCGGCCTCGGACAGTTCCACCACTTTCCAGTTGGGCAGCGCTACCGGCTTCAAGCCGATCGCAAGCATCGCCTGCTGCGCCGCCAAAGCGCCGTCGCGCAAGGCTCCGCTCAGGCTAAAATCGCCGTTGGCGGCGCCGGCGCTGGTTTCCTTTTGCATCGCCGAACCCGGCACAAAACAGGCTTTGTCGTTATTCCAGTGCGCCTTGCCGCCGGATTGCGCGAACAGATGAATCACCGGATTCCAGCCCCCCGATACAGCCAGCAGATCGCAGGCGATCGAGGTAACGAACTGTCCCGGCACGCCATCCTGATGGCGTGCCACTTCCACCATCTTGACATGACGGCCGCCGTTGGCGGTCACCACCACGGCATCGTTGATGATGTTGACGCCCTGCCGGTTGGCGGCGGCCGGCAAACTACTGTGGTTGCTATCATTGACAGCGCGCGGATCAACCACGGTCACCTCGGCGCCGTTGCTCTTCAAATCCAGCGCAGTCTGGTAGGCATCGTCGTTGTTGGTAAAGATCACCGCTTTATGCCCCGGCAGCACGCCGTAGCGATGGATATAGGTCGACACCGCCGACGCCAGCATGACGCCGGGCAGATCGTTATTGCCGAACACGATCGGCCGCTCATGCGCGCCGGTGGCCAGTATCACGTGCTTGGCGCGTACCTTCCACAGCCGTTCGCGCACCGGGCCGCGCGCTGCCAGCGGCAAGTGCTCGCTCAGGCGCTGGGTCACGGTCAGCAGATTGTGATCCTGATAGCCGAACACCGTGCTGCGCGACAAGATCGTCACCTCCGGCAAGCACCGCAAATCAGCGGCTATCTTGGCGACCCAGGCTGCGGCCGGCAAACCGTCGATCACGGCCGGGCCTGACAACAGACTGCCGCCAAGTTCCGATTGATCGTCGACCAGCACCACCCGTGCGCCAGAGCTGGCGGCGACCCAGGCTGCCGCCAGGCCGGCCGGGCCGGCGCCTGCAACCAGCACATCGCAATGGGCGTAGGTCTTTTCGTAGCGGTCGGGATCAAGCGCGGTCGGCGCCTTGCCGAAGCCGGCCGCTTCGCGTATCACCTCTTCGTACTTGCCCCACCAGCTGCGCGGCCATTTGAACGTCTTGTAATAAAAGCCGGCCGGAATGAAACGGGCAAACAACTGGGTCACCGCCATCCGGTCATGCTCGATGCTGGGGCTGGCGTTGACGCTGCTTGCGCTCAAGCCCTGGTACAGCTCGATTTCCGTAGCGCGGGCGTTAGGCACCGTATACGCGCCGGTT
The DNA here is from genome assembly GCF_018305005.1 of Collimonas silvisoli. Lineage (GTDB taxonomy): Bacteria > Pseudomonadota > Gammaproteobacteria > Burkholderiales > Burkholderiaceae_D > Collimonas > Collimonas silvisoli. The sequence continues at coordinate 35,638 of NZ_JAGQEG010000006.1, read as the reverse complement.
TCCAGCTGCACCAGCGCATTCGGCTCTTCCACGCCGGCGGTAACGATGCCGCGCGGACGATGATATTTCCAGCTGCGCGCCACAAAATGCACGCCATTCGCCAGCAGCGCCGAAGCCAGCGTGTCGCCCTGGTAGCCTTGATAACTCTTGCCGTTAAAGGTAAAACTGAGCGCAGCGTTACGATCTATCCTGCCGCCGCTCTTGAGGCGATGGGTTTGACTGTTGCTCATGTGGCACTCCCTTTTGCAGTCTTTTCGCCAAACTTGCTGTAGCTTAGGAATTCATAGGTAACGGTGTCGCGCTCGGCCATGAACCAGCGCCGGCAGCCGTGGCTGTGCAGCCACTGCTCGCGGTGCACGCCGCGCGGGTTCTTGCGCATGAACAGATAGTCGCCCCATGCTTCATCGCTGATATTTTCGGTTTCCAGCGGACGTGCGATATCGGCTTCGCCGCCGCAATGGAATTCACTCTCGGCGCGCGGCCCGCACCAAGGGCAGGTAATCAATAACATGGCAATTTCTCCAAAAAAAGCAGATTTTTTAGCTTCTTCAATAATGCTGTCCAAGGCGCCTCTACAAACCGTAGCGAGCGGTTCACTGTCTGGTTGAGAAGCGCAGCTGTACGAAAGTACAGCGAGCATCGCAGACCTGGCAGTGGGCCGCGCAGTAGGTTTGTAGTGGCGCTATTAGTGGGCGACAGCGGCGGCACCGTGTTCATCGATCAGGTGGCCGTTATAGAAACGGTCCAACGCAAACGGCGCATTCAAGGGATGCGGGTTGTCATTGGCGATGGTGTGGGCGAACACCCAGCCCGAGCCCGGGGTAGCCTTGAAACCGCCGGTGCCCCAGCCGCAATTGAAGTACAAGCCTTTGACCGGCGTCTTGGAAATAATCGGGCAGGCGTCCGGCGAGACATCGACAATCCCGCCCCACTGCCGGTTCATGCGGACCCGGCTCAACACCGGGAACATTTCGACAATCGCCTGCAGGGTTCCTTCGATGACATGATAGCTGCCGCGCTGGCCGTAGCCGGTGTATTGATCGACGCCGGCGCCGATCACCAAGTCACCTTTATCCGACTGGCTGATATAGGCATGCACGGCATTCGACATCACCACCGTATCGATGATCGGCTTGATCGGCTCCGACACCAGCGCCTGCAACGGGTGGCTTTCCAGCGGCAGGCGGATGCCTGCCATCTCGGCCAGCACACTGGAATGCCCGGCAGCCACCACGGCAACCTTCTTGGCCTTGATAAAACCTTTGACGGTATCGACCCCGGTCACCGCGCCATTCTCGCGCCGGATCCCGGTGACGCCGCAATTCTGGAGGATATCCACGCCGCGCTCATCGGCGCCGCGGGCAAAACCCCAGGCCACCGCGTCATGCCGGGCGACGCCGCCGCGCCGCTGGAACGAAGCGCCCAGCACCGGATAGTGGCTGTTGAGATTAATGATGGGAACGATTTCCTTGACCTGCGCCGGCGTCAGCCATTCGGCGTCGACGCCGTTGAGCCGGTTGGCGCTGATGCGGCGGTCGGTATCGCGCACATCCTGCAAGGTATGCGCCAGGTTCATCACGCCGCGCTGGCTGAACATGACGTTGTAGTTCAAATCCTGCGACAAGCCTTCCCATAGCTGCATGGCTTTTTCATACAACATGGCCGACTCGTCCCACAGATAATTCGAGCGCACGATGGTGGTGTTGCGGGCAGTGTTGCCGCCGCCGATCCAGCCTTTTTCGATCACCGCGATATTGCGCAAGCCATGCACCTTGGCCAGATAGTAGGCGGTAGCCAGACCATGGCCGCCGCCGCCGACGATGACGATGTCGTATTCCTTTTTCGGTTCCGGACTCTTCCAGGCGCGCTGCCAGTTCTCATGGTAGGAGAGCCCATTGCGGATCAAGCTGAATATCGAATAATTGCTCATACACCCCTCAAAATTTCCGGAACCATTGTTGTCGCCGATTAGAACTCAGCACTCAATAACATTTACAGCCAATCCACCACGCGATGTTTCTTTGTATTTGGTCTTCATGTCGGCGCCGGTTTGCATCATGGTCTTGATCACTTTATCCAGCGACACATAATGTTTACCGTTGCCGCGCAACGCCATGCGGGCGGCGTTGATCGCCTTTACCGCGCCCATCGCATTGCGTTCTATGCAGGGAATCTGCACCAGCCCGCCGACCGGATCGCAGGTCATGCCGAGATTGTGTTCCATGCCGATTTCAGCGGCGTTCTCGATCTGCTCGGTACTGCCGCCCAACACCGCCGCCAGCGCCCCCGCCGCCATCGAGCAAGCGACCCCGACCTCGCCCTGGCAACCGACTTCGGCGCCGGAGATGGAAGCGTTTTCCTTGTAGATCAAACCGATCGCCGCCGCCGTCAGCATGAAAGTCATGACGCCGTCCAGATTCGAACCGGGAATGAACTTGGTGTAGTAATGCAGCACCGCCGGCAACACGCCCGCTGCGCCATTGGTGGGCGCGGTGACAATCCGCCCGCCTGCCGCATTTTCTTCATTCACCGCCATCGCATACAGGTTGACCCAGTCGAGCATCGACAAAGGATCCGTGAGCGATTCCTCGGAACGATCCTTCAGTTGCCGGTACAGCTCGGCAGCACGGCGCTTGACCCGCATCGGTCCCGGCAATTCGCCGCCGATCGAGCAGCCGCGCTTTACCGCCGCCGCCATCACATCCCAGATGCCCAGCAACTTGGTGCGCACCTCTTCGGCGGAACGCCAGTGTTTTTCGTTTTCCATCATCAGGGCGGCGATGGTGAGGCCGCTTTCGGCGCACATCCGCAACAAATCGTCGCCTGAGTGGAACGGATACGGCAAATCGCCCTCCACCTCTACACTGCCGGCTTGGACCAGGTTGACGCGCTGGCCTTCCTTGCTGACCACGAAACCGCCGCCGACCGAGTAATATTCTTTTTCCGCAATCACGCTGGCAGCAGCATCCAGCGCGACAAAGCGCATGCCGTTCGGATGCTGCGGCAGCGCTTCGCGACGGAAAAACAGTACGTGTTCCTTTTCCACGCAGCCGATCGGATGGCTGCCATTCAACAGCAGTTTTTTAGAGCTGCGGATTTCCGCCAGACGCGGCTCGACGTGATCCGGATCGATGCTGTCCGGCAGATTGCCTTCCAGTCCCAGCAGCACTGCCTTGTCGCTGCCATGCCCCTTGCCGGTTGCGCCCAGCGAGCCATATAGCTCGACCCTGACCGCATGCACTGCCTCCAGCAGACCGGCGTCATCCAGATAGGCAGCGAACCGATTGGCGGCAATCATCGGTCCCACCGTGTGCGAGCTGGAGGGGCCGATGCCGACCTTGAATAAATCGAATGTGCTGATGTTCATAGAAAACTCGATAAGAAATTCTGGCAAAACAAGATAAAACCGTTCATTGCAATTCCTTGATGGGTTGAAGTGGTTCTCGGCGGACAGAGGTAGCAGTCAATCCGGGGACACGACAACGCCAGAGTACAGCGCAATAGCCTGATGCTGATTAAAGCCATTATCTTCAGTCATTTGCATTGCTATTCCTTGGCATCATTTTGTCCTTGCACAGGCTGGCCTATTTTCCGTAGCTGACAAGTGTTTGTCCTTTTCCGACAAGCGCGACACTTTTAATTTTACGACCAAGTGGCGGCTGGAAACTGACAACATTCTTTTACCCTGGACTATTTCGCATGCCTTCTTAAAACATGGCAAATAAGCACATATCCCAGAACCCGGTCGAGGCCAGGATTACAAAAAAATAGCCTGATCCCAGGCACAGGATCAGGCTATTTCAGCGATTGCAGGCAACGGCAATATCAGCAGCCCGCAAACTGGCTGCCCGGTTTTTTCAGGCGGCCTGTTTCAGTAAATGATGGGGATCGATCACGAATTTCTTGGGGGCGCCGGCGTCGAATTGCTGATAGCCGGCCGGAGCCTTGTCCAAAGTGATCACTTCGACACCGACGATGTCGGCGATCTTGATCCGATCCCACAGAATCGCCTGCATCAGTTGCCGGTTGTATTTCATTACCGGCGTCTGGCCGGTATGGAAACTATGCGATTTGGCCCAGCCCAGCCCGAGGCGGATGCTCAGGCTGCCGCGCTTGGCGGCGCTGTCGACGGCGCCCGGATCGTCGGTCACGTACAAGCCCGGGATGCCGATCTTGCCGGCGACGCGGGTCACCTCCATCAGCGAATTGAGTACGGTTGCCGGCGCTTCCGCTTGTGCTCCGGCATGGCCGTGGCCGCGTGCTTCGAAGCCGACGCAATCAATCGCGCAATCGACTTCTGGCACGCCCAGTATCTGGGTGATTTGATCGCTGAGAGAAGCATCGGTGGATAAATCCACGGTTTCGAAACCGACGCTGCGCGCGTGGATCAGACGCAGCGGATTAACGTCGCCGACAATCACCACCGCCGCTCCCAGCAGACGCGCCGAAGCCGCCGCCGCCAAACCGACCGGGCCGGCGCCGGCAACATACACCGTGGCGCCGGGGCCGACGCCGGCCGTCACCGCACCGTGGTAACCGGTCGGCAGGATATCCGACAGACAAGTCAGGTCGCGGATCTTGCTCATCGCCTGTTCCTTGTCAGGGAAGCGCAGCAGGTTGAAATCGGCATACGGCACCATCACGTACTCGGCCTGGCCGCCGATCCAGCCGCCCATGTCGACATAACCGTAAGCGCCGCCGGCGCGCGCCGGGTTGACGGTTTCGCAAACGCCGGTATGTTGTTCCTTGCAAGTGCGGCAGCGGCCGCAGGCGACGTTGAACGGCACTGACACCAGATTGCCCTTCTTGATGGTTTCGACGTCAGAACCGCATTCGATCACTTCGCCGGTAATTTCATGGCCCAGCACCAATCCGGCCTGCGCCGTGGTGCGGCCGCGCACCATGTGCTGGTCGGAGCCGCAGATATTGGTTGAAACCACTTTCAGAATCACGCCATGCTCGATTTTCTTGCCTTGCGGATTATCCAGTTTGGGGAATGGGATCGACTGTATTTCGACTTTGCCCTGCTCGATATATACCACGCCACGATTTTCAGACATTGGGTCTCCTCCTGTCAGGATGTTATGAAATCTCAAGTTGAAACAAGTGCTCAGTAAGGCCTCAAAAGTAATTTTAAAATTATCGTCATTCCCGCGAATGCGGGAATCCAAGTTGAACTTAAAATGGATCCCCGCGTTCGCGGGGACGACGCAGTTGATTGCATTAAATCAGTCCTGCCGGATTACTTGTGCCATCACAATCCGAGCGAAGCCTTGACTGCCGGCAAGCCATCCTTGCCATCGAAAGTCTTGACCCCGGCCAGCAGCTTGTCCAGGATCGCGGGATTCTTTTTCAGCCATTCTTTGGCCGCAGTCTTGGGATCGGTTTTATCCATGATGCGTCCCATCAGCTGGTTTTCCAGATCGGTCGAGAACTGCAAATTGGTCGCCAGCTTGTCGGCGTTCGGACAGCGCGCCGCGTAGTCGGTGGCTACCACGGTGTAGACCTTGGCCTCGCCATAATTGGGACCGAACACATCGTCGCCGCCGTTCAGATAAGAGATCTTTTGCTGCACGTTCATCGGATGCGGCTCCCAGCCCAGGATCACGATCCATTTCTTTTGCTTGACGGCGCGCCCCAGCTCGATCAGCATGCCGGCCTCGCTCGATTCGACCATCTTGAAATTTTTCAGGTTGAACTGGTTTTTGCTGATCATGCCCTGAATCACGGCATTGCCGTCATTGCCCGGTTCAATCCCATAAATCTTGCCGTCCAGTTCCTTGGCATATTTGGCGATATCGGCAAAAGTCTTGAGCCCGGCGTCGTAGGCGTAGGTCGGCACCGCCAGTGTGTATTTGGCGCCCACCAGATTCGGCGTGGGCAGCACTTTTACCGAATTGTCCTTGACGAAGGGCGCGATGATCGGGTCCATGGTCGGCGCCCAATAACCGAGGAACAGGTCGATCTGCTTATTTTTCACGCCGGCAAAGGTGATCGGCACCGAAGCGATGGTTTTGGTGGTGTGGTAACCCAGCCCCTCGAACAAGGCTGAAGCCAGGCCGGTGGTAGCGGCAATATCGGTCCAGCCGACATCGGCGAAGCGCACCGTCTGGCACGATTTCGGTTCCTGCGCCCGGGTCTGCATCGGCGCCAGCAAGCTGCACGCCATGCCAACCCCGGCCACCATTAAGCTAAATGAACGCATTGTTTTTTCTCCTGTGGCAAAGACGAAACTCCGATGCTTGCATCGGCATAAGATGAAATGAGCTGCACGCCGGCGCCAAGCTCGCAGCAGCAAACCATGCGCACCGGTATAAATAAGAAATTACATCGCATCCGGCTTGCCGCCTGGAGCGCAGGCGACATGCTATTGCCTGCCGGCGTCAAGCAGCTCGTCCGCCGCCAGCGGCAAGCTCGGCATGGGCGGCAAAGGCGACAATTCGTCGACCGCAGACAGGTAGGGATGACGCAGATGCCGTTCGCTGCTGGGAGAACGGCCGAACTGATTGCGGTAGGCTTTGCTGAAATGGCAGGACGACTGGAAGCCGCAGGCGACGGTCACGCTCATGATCGACATGGTGGTCTGCAACAGCAGTTCACGCGCGCGCCGCAAGCGCAGCTGCAAATAATAATGGGTAGGCGTGACGTCCAGGTAATACTTGAACATGCGCTGCAACTGGCGTTGCGACAAACCCACCAGCCTGGCGATTTCCTCAAAGGATAGGGTTTCTTCGATGTGGGTTTCCATCAGCCTGGCCACTTCGATCAACTCCTTGCGGCTGAATCCGAGCCGGGCTGCAATCGGGATATGTTGCTGATAGGCGCCGTCGCGGATCCGCTCCAGGATGAACTGCTCGGAAATCTCCGCCGCCAGCGTTTTGCCGTAGCGGTTGGCGGTCAGGTTCAGCATCAGGTCGATCGGTGCGGTGCCGCCGGAACAGGTGAGGCGATCGCGGTCCACCGCAAACAAGCCCTCAGTGAACAGCACGCGTGGAAACTCTTCGCGCAGGGCAGAAATATTTTCCCAGTGGATGGCGCACTGATAACCGTTCATCAAACCGGCTTTGACCAGGGCATAACTGCCGGTGCAGATCCCGCCCAGCATCACGTTGCGGCGCGCCAGCTGGGTCAGCATGGTGTTCAGCTTATCGTTGACCGCCTCATGGATCTTGACGCCGCCGCAGACGAACAATATGTCCGGCGTGCCGGCCTGCTCCAGTGTCAGCGTCGGCGTGATCGGCAAGCCGTTGCTGGCCAGCGCCGGCGAACCGTCGATGCTGATCACCGACCAGCGGTACAAAGTCTGGCGGCTGATGTAGTTAGCCATGCGCAAGACCTCGATCGCACTGGCAAACGCGATCATCGAAAAATTCGGCAAAGTCAGAAAACCGAAGTGGACTACCGGCGCAGGCGCCGAGGTTTGCGGCAGCGCGGATGCTGACTGCGGCGCTGGTTTCGAAGCGGCTTGTTGCGAAGACATCTTGCCTCCATCAATGGCTACCGGCGCTGGCGTTCCAGCGCGCGGATCACGTTGCTGCTATCTGCTGTTGCTTTTCTTCCTGCCCTCAGCTGGTGGCCAGCGCGGGGCTCTTGCGGAACCATTTGCGCAGCCGGAAAAAGCGCTGCACCTTGCCGGCTTCCGGCGTGCGGCCGAAACTTTCGGTAATCCGGTCCAGGATGATCGCCAGCAGCACCACGCTCAGGCCGCTCTCGAACCCCAGGCCGATATCGAGCCGCTGGATGCTGGCCAGCACATCATTGCCGAGACCGCCGGCGCCCACCATCGAGGCAATAATCACCATCGATAGCGCCATCATGATGGTCTGGTTGATGCCGGCCATGATCGACGGCAAGGCATTCGGGAACTGCACCTTGTACAGCAACTGCCAGCCGGTGCAGCCGAAAGCCTGCCCGGCTTCGACGATCTCGTTGTTGACCTGGCGGATGCCGAGCGCGGTCAGGCGCACCGCCGGCGGCATCGCAAAAATCACGGTGGAGATGATGCCCGGCACCCGCCCCAGGCCGAACATCATGGCGGCTGGAATCAGGTAGACGAAGGCTGGCATGGTCTGCATCAGGTCCAGGATCGGCCGCACTACCATCGCCACCCGCTTGCTCTTGGCAGCCCAGACGCCGACCGGAATTCCCAGCACCAGGCTGATCAGCGTCGCCGATATGGTGAGCCCCAGCGTAACGATGGTCTGATCCCAGAAACCGGTGTTGTAGATCACAAAGAAAGACACCACGGTAAACAGCGCGAATTTGAAGCCGACGCGCCAGATGCCGAGCACGATGAAAAATCCCATCAGCAGCCACAAGGGCAGGATCTGCAAGCCGTGCTCTATGGTCTCGGCAAACCAGCTGATGGCGTTGCCGAAGCTGTCGAAACTATTGCCGTGCTTATCGAGTATGTAATGGACGAACTGGTCGACCCAGTGCCCCAAAGGTATGTGCTCAGACATGTGAACCTCGTGTTTTTGACAATGCTTGGAGAACCATGGACTGGCTGATCGCGCCGCAATAGCAGCCGTCGCCGTCCACCACCGGTAATGGACTGCGGCTGGCGATCAGCTTGCCCATGACGTCTTCCAGGCTGCTGCGATGATGGATCGCCTCGATCCGGTCCAGTCCGTTTGCCTGCACCTTGCCGCTGGCGTCGGCATGCAGGCGGGTGGCGACTATGCCCTGCACCTTGCGCGCGGCGTCGACCACGAAGGCGTAATCGGAGCGGCTGCGTTCGTACAGATCGCCGTTCGCATGAACCTCGCCGGCAGATGTCACCAGCGGCACCGCATTGGCTTGCATCAGGTCGCCGGCGGTGAGATAGCGGTTGGTGTCGACGCCGTCGAAAAATGCGCGCACGTAGTCTTCCGCCGGATTATCGATGATTTCCTGAGCGCTGCCGACCTGCACCAGGCGGCCGCCCTCCATGATGGCGATGCGGCTGCCGATGCGCAGCGCTTCTTCCAGATCGTGCGAAACGAAAATAATGGTGCGCCGTTGCTCCTTTTGCAAATCCAGCAGCACGTCCTGCATTTCCTTGCGTTTGAGCGGATCGAGCGCCGAGAAGGCTTCATCCATGATCATCAGCGACGGATTGACCGCCAGCGCCCGCGCCAGCCCGACCCGCTGCTGCATGCCGCCCGACAGTTCGCACGGCAGCTTGCTGGCAAAGGCGGCCAGGCCGACCTGCTCCAGCACCGTCATGGTGCGCCGCTCGCGCTCTTTCTTGCCGACGCCGGCCACTTCCAGGCCGAAGGAGGCATTCGACAACACGGTCCGGTGCGGCATCAGTGCAAACGATTGGAACACCATGCTCATGTCGCGCCGGCGCAGCTTGATCAATTGCGAATTCGTCATCTGCGCCACGTTCTGGCCGTCGACCAGGACATTGCCGGCGCTCGGATCGACCAGGCGGTTGATCAGGCGGATCAAGGTCGATTTGCCCGAGCCGGACAGGCCCATCAACACGAATATCTCGCCTTCCTGGACTTCGAACGAGACATTCTGCACGCCGACCACCTGCCCGGTCTCGGCGAATATCTTATCCTTCGAATGCCCTTTTTCGAGCATGCTTAACGCCAGTTGCGGGTTATTGCCGAAGACCTTGTACAAACGGTCAACTACCACTTTTGCAGACTTCATTACCTGTCTCCTGATTTAGCATTCGACGTTATCGCAACACGCGGGTCGTTCCGTGCTGCAACATATCGCTAGCGTGCGGGTCTTAAGTAAATGGCATGGCCCGCTTGTTTGATAGACACCGCTGCAGAGTGTATGTGCAGTACAGCGGAGAACACAAGCAGCGGGCGCGATGCAACGCAGCACGATCGCGGAAAATTCACGGGAAATCATTGTCCTAAGTTGCTTATATAGTCGCGATAAAGGTTTTTTGCCGGATGACGATTTACGACAAGCACTTAGTTAAAAACGACGAAGCACTTGTCGTGCCATGACTGTTCCCCGCTGGCATTGGCGCAAGCAGCCCGGCAGATTATGGGAATGTCGCAATACAGTCGATTTGCGTCGCCAGGAATTCAAAACCGGCAAAGCGATAGCTGCCGCAGGGCAAGTCGCGGTGATTGGGGTAATGCAGGAAAAATCCGATGTCGTAATTGCATGCCGCCGCCGTTGGGCGGCAAGGCAATTATTATTGAGCAAGCGGCCCGTTGCTTGAGAAAAGCATAGGCGCACCCGCCTGCGTATCGACCACCGCCGTCAGTGCGGCGCGATCGGCGCGCTGCTTGCCGGTGAAGCTGACGCCGTTGTCGACACTGAGCAAGGTCACACCGTCGAGACCGACCGCGAGCACCGACTTGTCCGGCTGCTGAACCATAGCCGTGACCGAGCTTTTGAAAGACGTCTTGGCCGCCTGCCAGCTGTCGCCGCCGTCGGCACTGCGATAAATCGTCCCGCGCAGTCCGCCCACCAGCAAGGCGCCATCCTGCAACGCGACCCCGCTCCAGAACGAGCCGGCATACCCGGTTTCGATATAGGTCCAGCTGCTGCCGCCATCGGTCGAGCGGATTACCCGGCCTTGTTCGCAAGCGACGAACAAGGCGCCTTTGGCGTCGGCGAAGACCGCATATAAATTACGATCGGCCTTTTTTGCGCCCGGCGGCGTCGGCAGGCTGACGCTAGACCAGCTCGCGCCGCCGTCGGTAGTGTGCAGCATTAACGACCACAAACCCACCGCCCAGCCTTCTTGCGGATTCTTGAAGTACAGCGAGAACAGCGGCTGGTCGACTTTGTTGTCGCTGCGCTGCAGCTGCCATGATTCGCCGCCGTCGCCGGTTTTCAGGATCACCCCCCAATGGCCGACCGCCCAGCCGGTGCTGGCGTCGGCAAACGAGACCCCGGTCAAGGTTGAACTGACCGGCACCGTCTTTGCTTGCCGGAAGGTTTTTCCATCGTCATCCGAGAGCAATACGACGCCATGATCCCCCACCGTCACGATGCGCTTCCCGGCCCGCGTCGCCGCCAGAATCTGGGTGCTGGCGGCGGCGCTGAAATGCTCGGCCGGCAGGATCTGCAATTGCGGCTTGATAGTCGCCGCAGGCGCCTGATCGGCCGCCTGCGCGATGCAGCCAAGGGCCAGCAGGCCGAGCATCGCGCTGCGTCTTATGCCTGTATTGATCTTTGCGTTGATCTTTTTCATTTTTAGCATCCTAATGGCTGAACACGCCCGGTGCACGCACCGCTTTACGGCGTGGGAAAATCCGTTCCAGCACCACTGCCAGCGCCGGCAAGGCGGTCATCGCCATGACCAGGTTCACGATGAACATGAAGGCCAGCAGCTTGCCCATGTCGGCCTGGAACTTGAGCGCCGAGAAACTCCAGGTGGCCACCCCGACAGCCAGCGTGATCGCGGTGAAAATGGTGGCCATGCCGACTTCGAGAATCGATTGCTCGATCGCCTTGACGATCGGCTGGCCGGCCGCCAGATGGCCTTGCAGGCGGTTGTAGATGTAGAAGGCGTAATCGACGCCGATCCCCACCGCCAGCACCATCACCGGCAAGGTCGCCACGGTCAGTCCGATCTCGAACTCTTTCATGAACCAGTAACCGATGAAGGTGCCGACCGTCAGCGGCAGGCAGCAGGCCAGCACCGCGCGAAAATCCCGGTATACAACAAACACCAGCAGCATGATCGCGGCGTAAACATAGAGCATCATCGGCAGCTCGCTTTTTTCCACCTCGTCGTTGATCGCGGCCAGCACGCCGGCGTTGCCCGCAGCCAGCCTGATCGTGATGCCCGGCGTCGGGTGCTTGTCGCGGAACACTTTGACCGCATTGATGACGCGGTTGATGGTGGTCGCCTTGTGGTCCGACAAGTACAGATGCACCGCGGTCATGCTGCAATCCTTGTTGAGGTAACCGCGCACCCGCCCGATCTCGGTCGACAGGCCGGCATAGTTGCCGGTATCGATAGGCACCACGTTCATCTTCGGATTGCCTTCGTTGTAACCCTGGTTGTAGCTGCGCAGGTTGTCTGCATACGAACTGATGGAGACGATGCCCGGCAGGTTTTTCAGTGAATAGGCGAGGTTGTCGTCGAACACGCCGACCGCTGGACTTTCGCAGGATTCCGGCGGCGCCTGGATCACCACCGACAACCAGTCGAGGCCGACGTCGAAACTGTTGGCGATGGATTCGGCGTCGCGGTTAAAGCGCGCTTCCGGCCGCAATTCCGGCGCCCCGGGCTGCAAGGTGCCTACCACGCGGTCGCGGCTTTGCCATACTGCGGTGGCGAATACGCCGCTCACCAGCAGCAGCGTGATCACCGCGTTGCGCGGCTCGGCCACCCGCGCCAGGGTGCGCAGCCAGCGCGCACGTTGTTCGCGCTTGAGCATGGCCTTGTCGGCGTAGGCCTTGGTGAAGTTGAAACAGGACGCGGCCACCGGCAGCATCACCAGATTGGTGATGATCTTGTAGCCGACTCCGAGCGAGGCGGTGATCGCCAGTTCGCGAATCATCGGAATCGGGATCAGCAATAGCGTGATGAACGAGACGAAAGCCGTCACCAGCGCCAGCGTGCCGGGTATCAGCAGCCCGGTAAAACTATGCCGCGTCGCATCCATCGACGACTTGCCGTGCGCCAGTTCGCGGGTGATGAAATTAATCTGCTGCACGCCGTGCGAAACGCCGATGGCAAACACCAGGAACGGCACCAGCACGCCGAGCGGGTCAAGACCGAAACCCAACAGGCGCAGCGTGCCGAACTGCCATACCAGCGAGGTCAGCGAACAGACTATCGGCAACACCGTGAAGCGCAGCGAGTGGCAGTACCAGTACACCGAAAGCGCCGTCAGCAGCAAGGCGATGGCGCAGAACACCAGCACCGCTTTGGCGCCGTCGGCGATGTCGCCGATCTGCTTGGCGAAGCCGATGATCTGGATCTCGAAGCCGGCGTCTTCATACGGCTTGCGCAGTTTTTCTTCGAGCAGCTGGTTGTACTGGATGTAATCGATCTTCTTGCCGTCGGCGCCGGTCTCGCCTATTTCAGCCGTGATCATGGCGCTGCTCTGGTCGCGCGACACCAGCGAGCCGACGAAGCCGCCTTCCGCGGTCGACTGCTTGATGCGGGCGATATCCTCCGGGTTCAGGCTATCGGGCGTGACTGTGCCCGGGATGATCGGCTGCGAGCGGAATCCTTCTTCGGTAATCTCGTTGATGAAGCTGTTCGGGGTCCACAAGGACTGCACGCCGAGGCGGTCGACGTTGGGCAGATAAGCCGCCGCCTGCGTCACGTTATAGAGCCGGGCCAGCCCTTCCTTGGTCCAGATCGTGCCGTGCCTGGCCTTGACCACGACGGTCAGCCGGTTGGCGCCGAACAGATCGGCGCGATATTGCTGGAAGGTCTGCACATATTCGTGACCGATCGGGATCTGTTTCTCGAAACCGGCGTCCATCCGCAACTGCAATGCAAAAAACGCCATCACCGCAGTGAGCGCGCCAAGTGCGCCCAGCACCAGCATGCGGCGGGAGAAGAGCCAATGTTCCAGGCTTTGAATGGTTCTGTTTAACACGTGCGTTCCTCGTTCTCTATGTAACATTGCTCACGCTTCTGCACACGCTGGCCGGATTACCGGGCTACACCACACCAGGCCAGCGCGCAGAGTTAAAAATTACGTGTCAAGAATGCGCCGATGAAATTGCGGTCGGAGTATGGCTGAGACACTGCATTGCCGCCGTAAAACGCGGTGAAGTTGATCCCCGCCTGCCACACCTGCGGATTCTGGTTGAACAGCAGGTAGAAATTGACCGATTTGGCGCCTGCCTCGTAGTTGGCGGAGAAAGTCGGCGTGTAGCCCTTGACCGCGTCATAGAAGGTGATGCCGGGCGTTACCTGCCAGCCCGGAATCAAGGTGCCGTCGTAGGTCCAGTTGAAGTCGATGGTGGCGCCGAGCGAGGTCGAGCTGCCCTGCCCGGCGGCAATCGGATAGCCGAGCCCGGAGTTGTTGTTCAACCAGGTGCCGTATGCGGCATCGGCCATTTGGTACACCTGTTGTCCGTTCACGGTGCTGGTGTATTTGGTGCTGGCGTTGACGCCGGGATATTTGATCATCGTCAGTTCCGCCGTGAACACCGCCAGGTCGGCGTTGATCAGCTTCAGCAGAGGCTGGGTGGTCTTGGTCATGTTCAACTGCGCATTGATGTCGAACTGCACCTTCTTCATATCCTTCCAGGCGCGGCAGTTGGCTCCGCTCAGCAGGTTGGTGTTGGCGTCGGCCGGGCCGCCTGCCAGGTAGCATCCCGACATCGCCACCGCATCGTGCGGCCGGTACGACAACTCGGAACCGATGGCCCATTCGCCCAGCGCAAAATTGGTGCTGACGCCGAGCAGGCTGCGATTCTGCAGATAGGACCATTGCGACGAACCGTCGGCCAGATAAGAAAGCACCGGCGCCTTGTCGGTGTAGTTCTCATAGTAGAAGCCGAAATTGATGTCGGCGCCGTCAGGTTTATAGCCGAGCTTCAGCCCGAACTGCGGCTTATTGCCCGGCAATACCGTGTTGTACTGGGCGCCGGTGGCGTTGAACGGTGCGCCGGCATAGACGCCATTCAGCAGATTCTGGTTGACGCCGTTCAGGATCTGGCTGTTCTTGCTATTCGATCCGGCGATGGTGCCGGCATCGATGCCGGCGACGTTGAAGTTCTGCGAATTGAACGACGCCGGTCCGGCGCCGCGCCCGAAGACATCGGAAGCCGACCAGTAAGTGCCGACCGGCGGGTATTTGTTGCCGTTCCATTGGAATTGATAATAAGCCTCGGTCGACAAGCCGGACGGCAGGCTGCTGGCAAAGCTGAGCATCGGCGCCGGCAGCAAGGCCTGTTTGAGCTGGGTGCCGGGGATCAGCAATTTCTGGATATCGACCGAATTGGTGGCGTTGATCCCGCCTGCGGCGAAATAACTCTCGCCCCAGTTGATCACCTGGTTACCCAGGCGCACATGGGCGCGCTGCTCGCCGATATTAAAGTCTTTCTGTCCCCAGAAATCGAGCAGTTGAATACTCTGCACAGCCTGGCTCTTGACGTCCGACGCCAGCGGCGTGCGCTCCGTGCTGTTGGCGGCAAAATCGTACATGCCGGTGCCGCGCACCAGGAACTTGTAACCCTCTTTCGGCATCGTCAGCAGCAGTTCGCTGGTGAAGCTGGTGTAGCCGGTGAACGCCTGTCCTTTGCGGTAATTCAGATTGCCGTCGTCGCCGTTGGCCCAGACGCCGGTGTTCGCCGCGCTGCCGCAGCCGTGTGCGTTAGGATCCCCTGTCAGGCTGCAACTCGGGTTCTTGGTGCGCACGCCAAGTCCGCCCGTAATGTTCGAGACCCACGCCGCCTGCATGTCGCCAACTCCGGTATCGAAGGTATAGGCTTGCGCATGTCCGTAAGCCAGAGCTCCGCACACGGTCGCACCAACCAATCGAGTCATTGATTTCTTCATGTCTTCTATCCCCAAATTCAAAAAAAATCAGACGGACCGATCTCTTCAAAGGTATCGGCCAGGCCGGTGTTGCGCCCCGCCCGCAACGCCAGCCGATTTGCATGAACGGCGGCGGCAACTGCTCTCCCTGCCGCCGCCGTTGCAGACTATGCAGACTCAGCGGTCGCTGATCGCGCCCAGGTTCTCGCCGGTGAAAAAGTTATCGGTCAAACGCGGATCGCTGGCTTCGGGCGGATAAAATTTCAAATCCTTGCCGGTGCCGACAATGGTTTCGTCAAACACGTAACGGCCGCTGATCAAATCGTTGTAGACCGAAGCCACCGGCACGCAGGCGCCGATTTCGGATTGCGCGGTGATGTAGTTTTCCTTGGCCTTCCAGATTTTTCCCTGGGCGTCGTAATCGTCGCCGACGGTGACCAGCCAGCTGTCCTCATCGACATACAAGGTTTTCTTGGGCGTCGAATGACGCACGCCGGCCTTCACCGTACCTTCGATCTCCCACACCCGATGCAGCTCATAGCGGCGTAGTGCAGGTTTGACAAAATTCGGTCCCAGCGCGTCGTCCATCTTGGTATTGAAGCGCTGCATCGCAAAGTTGTTATACGGTACGTAGACTTCCTTCTTGCCGACGATCTTCCAGTCGAAGCGATCCGGGTTGCCGTAGAAGCCGAAGGAAATGTCCGCCGGATACTGATTCTCGTAACCGATCAGCGGCGCATCGTAGGCATAGCTCGGCAGACGGCGCACCCGCCGTTGTCCGGTGAAGTAGTAGTAAGTGTCCGTATCCTTGTTGAAGTAATAACGCTGGACCGTGCCCTGGCCGGCCAGCGCGGCAGGTTCGGAGTACAGGTAGTAAAAGCCGTTTTGCAAGCCTTTGGCATCCTGTGGCGAATGCTGGCCTTTCTTGGCCCACGGATAATAGGACAACTGATTCCAGCGCGTGACGATGGGGGTGGTGGTTCCCGGGCGCGGCGATACCACGGTATAGCCGTCCGGCCACTCTGCCGCGACACCCTGATAGCGCATGAGCCAGTTCCACATCACTTCGATGCCCTTTTGCGGCACCGGGAAAGGCACGCCCGGCATGGTGGCGTTCTCCAGCGACCAGCCGTCCTTGGCGATCGACGCTTTCAGCGCGCCGTCCTTGGTGTTCTTTTCAACGGCGTCAGGCAAGCCGCATTCACGGTGGCTGGTGTAGACCGGCATGGTGTAGCCCTTGACCTGCTTCAGCATCTGGATCTGGCCCGGCGTCAGTTTGTCGGCATATTTATCGACGTTGGAGGCGTCGATGACAAACAGCGGCTTTTCTGCCTTGTGTTTCCAGTAATCTTCGCGCAGCTTGCCGTACGACCAGCCCGGCAGCGGACTTTGCGTACCCGAAAATTCCGGAATCGAACTGTCCTTGTTGGCAGCCTTTTCAGCACCGACCGCAGTCAGATCCTGGCCCAGCCGCGTCACATCCGCCGCTGTCACCGCCCACGCATTTCCGGCAATCAGACCCAGCGCCGCCAATGCCCTCACAATATGTTTTGTTTTCATGATCCCAGCTCCTCGCCAAACTTTCAGATGATGTGTCTTATAAAATCCCTCGACCCGGCTAAGGATCTTGAGTTTCTGCTGCGCTTTTCAGGTCGGCATTTCGGACCGAAACAACCTGGTGCGAATCAAGTCAACGTAAAAGACGCCATGTTTTCATGCCGGATTGAGAAGGTACGGTGCACCACTGCACAGCCTAGAAATTACACGCTAAGCCGGGCTCAACTTGGGTATTTTGCGACATGCAATTGTCCGCCTGCGTCACGCCCGGAATAGCGTGGCAAGGCCGACAACTACAGCGGCAGGTGGTCCGTTGCCGCATCAATCCGTCTTAGCCGAACATTCCGTATGCGATACGATAGCGATGCCGCTTTCTCCTTGTTTCCGGTCGCATCCGGCTAATTGACCGTTGCCGCTTCAGGGCAGGATGTTGGGCAGGTGGTAAAAAAAGAACGAGGAGAAACGATGTCCAGAATGCTGTCGGTATGTGTTGTGATTGTCGGCGTCATGCTGATGGCTTGCGGTAACGCCGCGTCGGCATGCCCTTTTAGCCGGATTGTTGCGTTTGGCGACAGCTATTCGGACGCCGGCAACGCCAATGGTTCGCAAGCGCTGTCCAGATCGCTGCTGCAACCGAATGGCCCGGTTGCCGTGGATGCCGCGCTCAGCCAGGTCGAAGCGCCGGACCAGGTGCATTACTGGCAGGGCCATTGGTCGAACGGCAAGACTGCCGTGGAGTACCTCGCAGCGCGCTTGAAGATTGCCTTGGTCGATTATGCTGTGGGCGGTGCAAAAAGCGACGCCGGCAACTATTACACCTGGATGACGCCATTCATCAAGACAGGCGTTCTCGGCCAGATTGAACGCTTCAAGAAAGCCCTGGGCGGTAAAGCCGGCGATCCGGATGCGCTCTATCTGATCTTTATTTCAGCCAACGACTTATTTCTTTACGTGGATAGCAATGTTGCCGACAGCGGCACGGTGCCGCTGACCACATCGGCGCTGCAGGCGCTGGCAGACCAAAGCGTCGCCAACATCGGCGCCGCCCTGCAGGCATTGAAAGAGCTGGGGGCGCGGCGCGTGATGGTGGTTGGCGTCCCGGATCTAAGTCTGCTGCCGTGGGCTCGCGGGCAGAATTTTCAGAGCCTGGTGAAAAACCCGGTAAATTTTGTCAATGAATCAAAGACCTTCCAAGATCGCATCAATCGCCGCCTGGCCTCCGAATTGCCTTCAAGCGCGAATCGCCTTGGGATGCAGATCTATTACTTCGACTACCTCGCGGCAAGCGCCGTTATCCGGGAAAATGCTGTAAAGAACGGCTATCGCAATCTCACGGATGCATGCCAGCCAGGAGGTTCCACCGGCAACTTCCGCCCTGCCTGCAGCAAGCCGGACAGTTACTATTTCTGGGACGAATATCATCCGACGCGGCGTACCCACCAATTGATCGCGAACGCGATGCATAAGGCCCTTGAGCGGCAACCTTGACGGCGCCGCATCACCCCCAGCTCCCCCCTGCTCGGCAATTGTCCTGCCGATGAAGCCTTGTTTCCGCCCTACGGCAAGCGCTTGCATGGACCAGATCGCGCAAAAGCAATCGACAAAACATGCAATCGATATCGAAATGGAAATATATTGAGAGGGGGGAAATTGCCCAGATGCGTCAGAAATTCAGCAAGACCGCCACCCGCACATGCTGTGCCGCAGCCTTCGCGCTCATCTATCAATTGCCGGCGCTGGCGCAGAGCGCCGATAGCGGAGCCGCCGCCCCGGCTTTCAGCGCCAATGCGACCATCGCCTCGCAATATGTGTCGCGTGGTTTCCGCCAGACCTGGGGCAGACCGGCGCTCCAGGGCGGTCTTGATTATGTCCATCCAAGCGGCTTGTTTGCCGGCACCTGGATGTCTACCGTCAGCGATCATTTCATTGAAAACGATTCGGTCGAATGGGATTTGTACGGCGGCTATTCGGGCAGCGCCGGCGAGATTGCCTACACCGGGCAAATTTACTACTACCTCTACCCGGGCGCGGAAGTCTCTTCTGCCAAAACCAAATACAACTACGGCGAAGCGGTTGCCTCGCTCACCTATAGATGGTTCAACGTCAAATACTGGCTGACCTACACGCCTGACTATTTCGGCTATAACAGCGCCACGCTCGGCATCGGCCGCGGCCTGCACAGCCGCGGCTCGGGCTATCTGGATCTGAACGGAACTTTCGATCTGGGCAGCGGCTACAGCTTGTTGCTGCATTACGGTAACGAGCGCGTGCGGAATTTTTCAGCGTACAGTTTTCAGGATGGCAAGGTGGCGCTGTCCAAGGCTTTCGACGGCGGCTGGACGGTCACCGGCGCGGTCACCAAAGGCTGGGGCAAGAACGGCGTCTACGACCACTACACCACCGGCGCACTCAACTCTGCCGGAATGGCAGCGGTATCCAATCCGCTCGCCGCCACCCTGGTGCTGTCACTGACCAAGACATTCTGAGCAACGCCATCTCCCCCTGACGCATCGCCAATGCGGACCGTCCCGCGACCCGATGCGCGTTTGCTGAAGTCGTCTGCGCCGCAGCACGGCTTCGGCTTTTCTTCGGTAAGAACATGACAAACATCGGCTCAGTAGAACCTGTCCCTGCGGGTGTCATCGCGTGGCGGTAATACATCGATAAAGCCGATATCACGCAGTATGTGATCGTTCAGATCACGTGCGGTCAGCAAACGTCCTGACTGTCTTGTTGTTGGACAATGCGGGGCCAGACGTTGCCGCCGCCATCCGGCAGCGCGCCTGGCGATGTGCAGCATTGCCGCCAGCAATCGCTGCAAACGCTGCAATGCCGCCTGCGGGCGGCTGGGTAATACGGGAGCGATTTGACAGCATGTCGATGTACAGCTCATGTCGGGCTCGTGAATTGAATTAGAGAGATATCCGTTGCGCGGCACTGCGAGCGTCAAGCTAAAAGCGCGCCGCGAACAGTGCGACCAGCGCCAGGCAGGCAGCGAACAGGTATCCTTGTATCCGCATTGCCCGAGCTGTTTTGAATCGGCTAAAAATGATTTGTCCGGCGTAAATCCAGGGAAAGTGGCAAGCAAGGCAAACCAGGATAAACACGATAGCAATCTGGATAACCTGGGCAAGCAGCGGCAATGCCGGATTCAGGAACTGGGAAAACATCACCAGGATCATCGAATGAATTTTCACGTTCAATGAAACAGATACAAACCCGTCCAGGATACCCAAGGGCCTCATTTCACTTCTGGCAGATAAGGCTGATGATCGCAGAAAGCCGTAAGCCAGGTACAGGATATAAATGGTTCCTGCCCATTTCATCGTCTGGTTCAGTAGAGGGTGCTGCCTGAAAATTTCACTTAAACCCAAGCCGTAAACCAGGCACCAGAACAGATTTGCCGCCTCGAACCCCAGCCAGAACGGAACCGTCCCTCTGACGCCGAATTTGGCGCCGGCCGCCGCCAGGACAGTATTGCCGGGCCCTGGGCTAAGCACCATCGGCACTGAAAATCCGAGGATGAGTATCCATGTCTCCATTACGATCATTTTCTCTTCCCTTTATCAACGGCCAGAACCCTGCAGCACACTTTGTTTCCCGGAGCAAATTAAACCGTACTTACCGATCTCCGCAAAACGAAGTATTCTCATGCCTTCGATAAGAAAAATTGATTGAGCCATGCGCCGACTCCCTCCCCTTACCTCTTTGAAAGCCTTTGAAGCCGCAGCCCGCCACCAGAATTTCACGCGCGCCGCGGCAGAACTCCATGTCACGCAGGCGGCAATCAGCCATCAGGTGAAGCAATTGGAAGAATGGCTGGGAATGAAGCTGTTTGAGCGCCGTGGCCACGCATTGACGTTAACCCCGGATGGCAAAGCCTATTTGCCGGATGTGGCCGAGGCCCTGGATCGCCTGACTGCCGCCACCGAACGCTTGACGAGCCGGACACTGGCCGGCCCTTTGCGTATTACGGTGCTGCCTTCCTTTGCGGCAAAATGGCTCATGCCTCGGCTCAGCCGATTTCATGCTGCGCACCCGGAGATAGAACTTGATCTCGTCAGCACCGAGGAGAGTTGGGATTTTTCGAGCAAGCATTTCGACCTGGGCATCCGCCTGGGCCAAGGTCGCTGGAGCGGTCTGCAAGCGGATCTCATTTCACAAGAATGGCTCACGCCGATGTGCAGTCCGGCTTTGAACGCGCGCAAGCCGTTGCAGACGCTATCCGACTTGCGCCTGCATCCCTTGCTGCACGATACGCCGCGCGATGGCTGGTCAAGATGGCTGGAATCGGCTAAAGCGCCTGTCGTGGATGCCCGCAAAGGCGCTGGCTTTACCGATAGCAGCCTGGCGCTGCAGGCGGCAATCGACGGCCACGGGGTGTTGTTGGGACGCCTGTTTTTGGCCGCCGACGACATTGCCGCAGGCCGACTGTTGACGCCCTACCGGCAACGCATGAAAAATGATTTTTCCTATTGGCTGGTATATCCCAAGGCATCGGCGTTGAAACCCAGGCTCATGGCCTTTCGTTCCTGGCTGCTGGCCGAGGCGGAAACCTGCCAGCGCTGATCTGCCTGCACGCTAAACGCTGCAGAATGCACTTGCTTCAGCACTTACTTCTGCAACCACTGGCTGATGCGCTGCGGATGGGCGTCTACCCATTCTTTTGCCGCCGCCGCGGGTTTTGCCCCATTTTCTACCGCCAGCATGACGCTATCGATCTCGCCCGGCTGCCATGAGAAATGCCTGAGAAAATCGTTGACCGGCCTGGCCTTGGCTTCGAGGCCGGGATTGGCGATATTGTCGACGTGCTCGGCCTCGCCATAAACCTTCTTCGGATCTTCCAGGAACTTGAGTTTCCACTTGGCGAACATCCAGTGCGGCACCCAGCCGGTCACCGCGATCGCTTTGTTATTGCGGATCGAGCGCTCCAGTTCGGCCACCATACCGCTGCCGGAACTGGGCATCAGTTTGTAATCCAGGCCGTATTCCTTGATCGCCAGTTCGGTCTTGGTCATCACGCCGGCGCCAGCGTCGATGCCGACGATACGGCCTTCGAACGCCGCCTTCTGGGCCGGCAAATCGGCAAGGCTATTGGCGTTGACATAAGCCGGCACGATCAAGCCTATCCTGGCGCCCGGATAATTGACGCCCAGGTCGACCACCTTGTCTTTCAGTTTTTCGTAGTACGCACCTTGCGTCACCGGCAGCCAGGCCGACATGGTAGCGTCCAGATCGCCGCGCGCCACGCCCTGCCACATGAGGCCGGCCGAGACCGGCACCAGCTTGACCTCATATCCCAGATTCTGACGGATGATCTGCGCCGCCACATAGGTAGTCGCGACGCTGTCCGACCAGCCTTCGACGTAGCCGATCCTGATCTCCGGCTTGGCCTGCGCGGCGGCCATGCAGGAACTCGCAACACAAGCCAGTGCTGCACCGAAACAACATAATTTCCGTATCAAGTTCATGGTCGACCTCCGTTTATACTGCGATGGATACTGCATAATTTAATTGGGGTCAGAGTCAAATTTATCTGGAAATAAATTCCACTCTGACCCCAATTATTTCGGACTGTCATTTATCTACTACCAGATTGCTTAGCGGCTTGCTGCAACATAGCAGCACCATGCCCTGGTCGATTTCACGTTGCCGGATGCCGCCCTTGTGCTGCATGTCGACGCTGCCGGAAATCAGCTTGACCTTGCAGGTGCCGCACATGCCTTGGGCGCATGAAGACGCCAGCCGGACGCCGGCGCTGCGGGCGGCTTCCAGCACATGCTGCTGCGGGCCGCAGATGATCTGGCGCATGCTTTTCTGGAAATTGATTTCGAAACCGGCCGCCGCTGTGATATCGCTGGCGGTTGCCGGCGGCTCGGCACTTTGCTGCAAAGTCTCGAAGGAAAAACTTTCTTCGTGATAGCGGGCTTGCTCAAAACCTGCTTCGTCCAGCATGCTGCGCACGGCTTTCATGTAGGGCGCCGGGCCGCACACGAAAATTTCACGTTCCATGAAATCGGGCGCCATCAGCTTCAACGCTGCCAGCGACAGCATGCCGGTCGGTCCCGACCAGTCGCGCCGCTGGCCCAGCCGCTCGCAAATGAAACGAGTCCTGAAGTTTTGCTGGCTGGCGGCGATCAGGCTCAACTCGCGCTCAAAGATGATGTCGTCCGGCGTGCGCGCGCTGTGAATGAAGACGATATCTCTGTCATCGCATAGATCGTGATGCGCGCGCGACATCGACATCAACGGCGTAATCCCTGAACCGGCCGACAGGAACAGGTATTTTTCAGCGGGATGGATAGCGCAGGTGAATTCACCCGCCGCAGGCAATACCTTGACCTTGTCGCCGGCTTTGAGATTGTCGTGCAGCCAGTTGGATACCGGGCCGCCCGGCACTCTTTTGACCGTAATCGAAATCGTATGCGGCCGCGCAGGCGACGACGAAATCGTGTAGCAGCGGTTGATAGGCGCGCCGTTGATTTCCAATTCCAGCGTGATGAACTGGCCCGGCTGGAACACGAACGCGCCGCCGTCCGGAGCGGCGAAGAAGAAACTCTTCACGTCATGCGTCTCGGCGCGCACCTGGCAACAGACCAGCGTCTCTTCGCTATCGCTGTTCCACAGCGGCGGGATGCTGTCCCAGAAATTCCGGCGATTCAGCTTGTAAGTATCCATGACCGGTCCTGGCAAGATTTCGGCTTTCAATTAATTCTCCACAGCGATCGCTATCGTAGTCGCCGAGCCAGCGGTTAAATTGGCAGATAAGCCGGCTGACAAACGGCCGATATACCAGGTGCAGAATTTTTCCACCAGACCCTCGGTAAACGGCGAATAGGGGCCGGGCTGATAAGCGCTGCTGCGCGCGCCCTGCTGCGACAGCTCGACCAGCCGCTTGTCCTGGTCGTTGGTGGCGTTCCACACCGCGGTCAGATTATCCAGTTGATAATCGATGCCTTCGCGCGCATCTTTATGCACCAGCCACTTGGTGCGCACCAGGGTACGCTCCGCCGACAAAGGCAGGACTGAAAAAGTGACGATGTGATCGCTCATGAAGTGGTGCCAGGAATTGGGCTGGGTCCAGAATGAAAGACCGCCCAGATCGGCGCGCTCGAAATTTCCAAGCAGTTTGCCCGAGGCCACCTTGCCGTCCAGCGTCTGCGATTCGCCGGCGCGGTCCAACGGCAGGCGCTGGGTGCGGAACCCGGTCACCAGTTCATCCAGCCGCTCGATCTCCGCCGACGGCAAGCCGCCCTGCTCCCAGTCAGCGCAGCGTTGCGCCGCCAGGCGATCGAACTCCGCGATTTGTTCAGCATTGCCAGGCGCGGATTGATAACCGAAGCCGAATTCAAACAAGGAAACCGTCAACTCCGGATGATTGGTCGCACAGTGATAGCACTCGCGATTATTCTCCATGGTCAGCTTCCAGTTGCCCTCTTCGATCAGGTCGACCTGCTTGGCGATCTTGCAATCCTGCAGCCCGTGCGGCAGCAGATACGGCGCCATGGCCTCGCGCATGACGGCAAAATCCTGCGGCGGCTGCTCGGCCAGGCAGATGAATATCAGCCCGGCCAGATTTTCCACATGCACCGATTTTAGACTGTGCTTGCAGCGATCGAACTTCTCGCCCATGTGCTCGGCGTAGATCAGCTCTCCGCCCAGGTTGTAAGTCCACTGGTGGTAAGGACAGACCAGGTTGCCCACCGAGCCCTTGTGCTCCGAGCACAGCCGCGCGCCGCGATGCCGGCACACATTGTGATAAGCGCGCACCGACATGTCGTCGTCGCGCACCACCACGATCGAGTTAAGACCGATCTCGACCGTGACGTAATCGCCCGGTTCAGGAATATCCGGCTCGACCGCGACCTGGATCCAGTGCTTGCTGAAAATCTCCTGGATATCCAGATCGAAAATTTCCTGGCTCAGGTAAAACGGCGCGTCCAGGCTATGCCCAGGCAGGCGCTTGGCGATCAGTGATTGAATCTCTTTGGATACTTTCAATTGTTTCTCCATGTATTACAGTTATGGAACCGCCTCAATAATCGACCAGGTGATGCTCACGTAAATAGGCAAGAACTACTTGTGCTTTATCGGCAGCGCTGCCGTCTTGAACCACCTTGCCGCCGCGGCTTTCCGTCACGGTGGCGGCTTGCATGCGGGCGTGTCCGGAGCGCTTTTCCGGCGCGACCAGCTTGCGCGGCATGGCTTTGGCAGGCTCGACAATCCACTCTTCCACAGGCTCGCAAACGGATACCGTATGTGTGGCATGTGCGGCGAAAATCTGCTTTCTGATTTCACCGCGACGCAATCTGGCGTAGGCATAGCGCAGCCTGGATGGCGCCAGGGGATGCACCGTCATCATGGCCGGCAGCTTGAGTGATACTTCACGCCGCCGCCCTTTAGGCAGATATTGCTGGGCGACGACGGCGTCCTTGCCTGGCTTCACGCCAATCACGCCGGCCAGCAAGGGCAGGTTCAGGCGCGCCGCCAGCAGATAGGGCAACATGCCGCTACCCGCCCCGCCCTCAGCACGGCTGCCGCACAACACCAGGTCGTACGCTTGCAGCTGCGCTTGCAGCGCCGGCAATACATCTTGCGAATTTTCTGTTTCGATCAGGGTAACGCTGGCAGCGCCCAACGCCAGATATTCAGATAAAGTCGCGGACAAGGCAGAATTGTCGACATGATCAGCATCAGCGGCATGGATCACATCAATGCTTATTCCTGCTGCGCGCTGCGCCAACTCGCTCGCCATGCCGAGGGCGGCGGCGTCGTTGCGGCTATAACGCGGCACGCCGCTGACCGGATGGCGGCCGATCGACACCAGCACGGCAATCCGCTTGACGGCAGCTTGATTGACAACTTGACTCATGGTGCCACCTCCGCACTACGCGCCTGCCGCACCTGATCCAGCAAGGCCGTCATCAATTCCTGGGCGTCGCCGATGATGCTGAGATCGGCGCGCTTGATCATCGGTGCGCTGGCGTCCAGGTTGACCGCGATCACATGGCGGCAATCCTTGATGCCTTGCAGATGCTGGACCGCGCCTGAAATGCCGAAGGCCAGATAAGCGCTGGCGCTGACGGTCTTGCCGGTAGCGCCGATCTGCTTGTCGCGCTTGAACTTGCCGTCGTCGACGGCGACCCGGCTGGCGCCGACCGCTGCATCGAGCGCATTGGCCAGAGAATTGAACAGGGCGACATCGTCAACCCCGTTGCCCGCCGAGACGATGAAATCGGCTTCATCCAATTCCATCTGCGAGGCTGCCATGGTTTTGCTGCCAAGGTCCAGATATGCACTGGACGATGCGGCTTTATCACCCACCGCAGCAAGGGTCGCGGCCAGCGGCTCTGCAATCTCGCCACGCCCAAGGAAAGGCAAGCGCGCATCCACGGCGTCCGGCTCCAGCAAGATGATGTGCGACAGGCTGCGGCGGGCCAGCAAACTGCGCTGCTGGCGATAGGCTGCCAAGCCGGACTTGCTGATTTCGACCACATGGGTGGCGATACTGGCGTCAGCCACGGCCGCACCCAGACGCCGCCCCAGATCGCTGGCGGCGACGCCGTTATCAGGGATAAGCACATGGGCCGGCTGCAATTCTTCGATCAAGGCGCGCAGCGCCGCCAGCTCCGCTTCGGGTGCAAACAAATTGCCGCCGTATTGCGGTAGGACGATGCAGCGGTCTGCGCCTAGCAGCGCCGCATCGTCATGCAGTTCGCCGAACACCAGCAGCGCTACTTCGGTCGCGCCATCCGCCAGCAACGCTGCCGCAGCCACGGTTTGGCGGGCGTGTTCGTCCAGCGCGCCACGATCGCTATGCGCCACTGCCAGCAGGGATTGAGTCGTCACGGCGCCAACAGCCAGACGCACAGGTTTGGCCGGCTGATGGGACGGCTGTTGGATCTGTACCTGGCTGCTGTCGCTATCTCCCGCCTGGCCCAACACGATCCGTTTGAGCCCGTCAGCATTGAGGGTAAATGGACGGCGCGGGTTGATGCGCCTGATGCCGTTGCTTATCGCCATATCCATCTTCAATTCTCCAATGCTGCGGCCAGCAATTCGGCGATATCGCGTATTTCGGGACGCGGCCCCACCACGCCTTCCAGCATCGCGGTGCAATTCGGGCAAGCCACCACCACCGTATCGGCGCGCACGGCGCGGGCGTCGTGGATGCGGATGTCGGGGATGCGCTGTTTGCCGGGGATATCGGTCAAGGGCGCGCCGCCGCCGCCGCCGCAGCAACGGCCGCGCATGCCATTGCGCTCCATTTCATGCAGCGGCAAGCCAAGCTGCTTGAGCAATTCACGCGGCGCTTCGATCTCGCCGTTGTAGCGTCCCAGGTAGCAAGGATCGTGATAGGTAAAACGCTGGCTGCTGTCTGCGGCAGGATTGGCTTGCAGCTTGATTTTTTTTGAGCTCACCAGCGCCGCCATGAAAGTGGTGTGATGAACAACGTCATAACGGCCTCCGAACGCCGGATATTCATTGCGCAGGCAATGCATGACATGCGGATCGGCAGTGACAATCCGTTTGAAACTGAAGGCCGACAATTGCGTGATCAGATGCTGCGCCATACTCTGGAAGGTCGCTTCGTCACCCAGGCGGCGAGCGACGTCGCCGGTATCGGTTTCCAGCGCACCGAGCACGGCGAAATCCACGTCGGCAGCCTGCAATACCTTGACCAGCGCGCGCAGGCTGCGCTGATAACGCATGTCGAAACCACCCTCGCCCACCATCAGCAGCACGTCCACCGCCTGCCCGGGAGTGATCTGGCGGACGCCGAGGTCGATCGCCCAGTTGTAGCGCACGCCCAGGTCAAAGCCGCCGGCGCTGCCGGTCTCGCGCAAATTCGCCAGCACCTCTGGCCCCTTGCCCGGCACTTCGCCGTATTGCAGTGTCTGGTGGCGGCGCATGTCGACGATGGCGTCGACGTGCTCGATCAGCATCGGGCATTCCTGCACACAGGCGCGGCAGGTGGTGCAAGACCACAAGGTGTCGCTGGAAATCAAGCCTGGCACAATCGCATCTTGCGGCCGGCCTTGATGGCGGCCGAGAGGGATTCCAGGATAGGGACTGCCGGCAAAATTGGCGTCGCTGCCGCCGGCCATGCCGAGCACCATGTCTTGTATCAGCTTCTTCGGATTCAAAGGCTGGCCGGCGGCAAAAGCCGGGCAAGCCGCTTCGCATTTTCCGCACTGGACGCAGGCGTCGAAACTCAGCAATTGATTCCAGCGGAATTCGACCGGCTTGCCGACACCCAGTTCGCCCTGCTCCAGTTTCAACGGTTTGAGTGCGGTAGCCGGCGTGCCGTCACCGGTGTGCTTGAAACGCCCCTGGCGCGGATGAAACGCCAGATGCAGCAAACCGGCCAGCGCATGTTTCATCGGCCCGCCGCGGGTCGCGCCGACGGTCAAGGTCCAGGCGCCCAAGCCCAGCAACAGCACGGTCACCAGCGCGCTCAAGCCCGAGACGAATTGCAGAGGAATCAAACCCAGCGCCAGCAAGCCCAGCGCAAACGCCGCCAGCATCCAGGGCAAACGCATCCAGGCGCCGCGCGACAAACGCGTCGGCGGCGTGCGACGCCGGTGCCAGACGAACAGCACGCCAACCAGCATGACCAGCGCAAACAGTGCGATCGCCGTATTCAGGGACGATGCGTACAGCATCAAACCGTAGTTGACCGCCACCAGCGCCATCGCCGCAATCGCGCCGCCGGCAGTCGCCACGTGAGTACGGGCGATATAGGGATCGCGCGCCACCACGTGATGCAGGTCGACGAAATAACGCTTGGGGATAGCCAGCAATCCCAGCCAGGATACCGCTGCTTCGCGGCCGGCGCGCCACAGTGCAGCACGGCGCAGCAAGCCCACCGACAAGCCCGCCACCGACAGCCAGAACAATACGGTGATGACCTGATTGAGAGGAAAAGCCGAGGCGTTCATAGTCAAAAATCTTTGCACAGGCGCAGCGCATCGTAGATGGCGGCGTGGATGTTATGCATGGAGACGCAATCGCCGACCCGGAACAGCAGGAAGCGGCCATCGCCCAGCGTCTCCGCCAAGGCCGGTTGCGGCTCGGCGGCGAACAGCTTGTTGATATCGATCTGGCCGCGATTGACCGATTGCGGCTTGAGCGACCAGTACAGATGGTCGTTCGGCAGAATGCCGTTTTCAATCACCACCTGATCCACCACCCGCTCTTCCTGCAGCTCGGTATATTCATTGCGCAGCACGGCGATTTTCTTGTCGCCTTCTGCATAGACCCGGTCCAGCCAGTAGTTTGGCGTCGGGATCACGCCTTGCGCATACAGACGGCGATAGAAAATCGGGAAAGTGGTGCCGCCGGTATCGTCGGCCACCTTGACGTCGGGCGTGACGATTTCGACCAGGCTGCCGCGGCTTGCCAGGAAATCCGCCACGCCGAAACCGGCGTGGGTGCTGATGCCGTCATACACCAGCACATTTTTTTCTGGCGCGACTTTGCCTTGCAAGATATCCCAGGAGCTGACCGACAAACCTTCGGCGATGCCCCATGCTTCAACCTGGCTGGTGTAGTTGCTGCCGCCGGTGGCCAGCACCACGATATCCGGCTGTTCGGCCAGGATCATGGCTTCGTCGGCATTCACGCCCAAGCGGCGGTCGACGCCGAGGCGTTTGGTTTCCATATCGAACCAGCGCACGATGCCGGCCATTTGCTCGCGTTGCGGCGCCTTGGCCGCCAGGTTGATCTGGCCGCCCACCGCCTCGCTGCGCTCGAACAACACCACATCGTGGCCGCGTTCACGCGCCACCCGTGCCGCCTCCAGTCCGGCCGGACCGGCGCCTACCACCACCACCTTGCGTTTCGGGCCACGGCTTTTGGCGATCTGATGCGGCATGCTTTGCTCGCGTGAAGTCGCGGCGTTTTGCACGCACAGCACGTCGAGGCCGTTGTATTGGCGATCGATGCAATAGTTGGCGCCCACGCATTGCTTGATCTCATCTTCGCGGCCGTCGCGAATCTTGATCACCATGTGCGGATCGGCGATCTGCGCACGCGTCATGCCGACCAGATCGACCATGCCGGACGACAGTATGCGTTCCGCCTGGCCGGCGTCGCGTATGCTTTGCGCGTGCATCACCGGCACCTTGGACACCGCCTTGATGCCGGCCGCCAGATGCACGAACGGTTCCGGCGGCAGGGCCATCGGCGGCATGCAGTTGGCCAGCGTATTGTGAGTATCGGCGCCGGAGCCGACCACGCTCAGGAAATCGATCAGGCCGGAGCCGGACATGGCTTGCGCGATCTGTTTGGCGGTTTCATGGTCGATGCCGTCTTCATGGAATTCATCGCCGCACATGCGCATGCCGACGCAGAAATCGCTGCCGACCGCTTCCCGCACCGCCGTCAATACCTCGATGCCGAAGCGCATGCGATTTTCCAGGCTGCCGCCGTACTCGTCGGTGCGCTGGTTGACGCGTGGACTCCAGAACTGGTCGATCAATTGCTGGTGGGCGGCGGAAATCTCGATGCCGTCCATGCCGGCTTGCTTGACGCGCTTGGCGGCAGCAGCGAAATCGGCGACGATGCGGCGGATTTCTTCGATCTCGATGATCTTGGCATTACCGCGATGAACCGGCTCGCGGATCCCCGACGGACTGACCAGATGCGGCCAGTTTTCGCCGTGCCAGGCGGTGCGGCGGCCCATGTGGGTAGCCTGGATCATGATCTTGGCGCCATGCCGGTGCATCGCTTCGGCCAGGCGCGACAGCGGCTCTATCACCTTGTCGGTAGTCAGGTTGACCGATTTCCACCAGCCTTGCGGGCTATCGATGGAGACCGTGCTGGAGCCGCCGCAAATCGCCAGGCCGAGGCCGCCCTTGGCCTTTTCTTCGTAATAGCGGATGTAGCGTTCGCCCGGCAAGCCGCCTGCCTCTGCATATACCTCGGCATGGGCGGTGCTGACCACCCGGTTGCGCAGGGTTACCTGGTTCAAGGTCAAGGGCGAAAACAAAGTCGGATAACGCATGATCTGTATCTATCCCTAAGCGGCAAGTGCGGTAACGGTGAACACACAATGATCGTGGCCTTCGCCGCCGCATTGGGTTTCGCTGCATTGCGACTTGAGCGGATTGCCGGTGGTGTCGGAGACCCAATCCATGGCGCCGGCAAACCAGCCGGCGAACATGTAGCACAGCTTGCCGTGCGCTTCCGGCTGTTGCAGCACAAACGATGAATTGCGCAGCGTGATGCTGGCGCTGGCTTTGCCGGCGTCCACTTCAGAGAAGGAGAACAAACCCCAGCCGCGCTGCGACAAGCGTTTCAGATAATGCTTGTAGACGTCGAGGCCGGACATATCGTGTTGCTTGGCCTCTTTTTCGCACCAGTAATAGGCGGATTTATGGCCGGCCTGATACAGGATCTGCGCATATTTTTCACGCCCCAGCGCAGCTTCTACCGCTGTATGGTTGTTGGTGAAAAAATGGCGCGGCACATACAGCATGGGCAGCTTGTCGGTGGTCCAGACGCCAGTGTCGGCGTCGACTTCAATCGGCAATTGGGGTTGCATCACGATTCCTTAGTATTTTGCTCAGTATTTATGTAAGGCTTTCAAGCATTCCAGACTTCGCCAAACACCCGCAGCCAGTTCTCGCCCAGCACTTTGCGTATCCGGCTTTCTTTCCAGCCGGCGCGTTCCATGGCAGTGGTCAGGTTAGGGAAATCGCCGATGGTGCGGAAGCCTTCCGGATTGATCACCGTGCCGAAATCGGTCAGGCGGCGGTGACGGCCCTTGTCATGCGTCAGCCACTCGAAGAAGGGCTTGCCGTAGCCCTGCGTGAAATCGGTGCCGATGCCGACGCAATCGTCGCCGACCAGATTGATGATGTAGTCGAAGGCTTCAACATAGTCGTCGACATTGGCGTTGCTGCCGCGCTTGAGGAAGGGCGGGAACATGGTGACGCCGATGAAACCGCCGTGATCGGCGATGAACTTCAACTGCTCGTCGCTCTTGTTGCGCGGATGCTGTTTCAGGCCGGACGGCAGGCAGTGCGAATAACACACCGGCTTCTTCGACGCCAGGATCGCCTCGGTCGAGGTATTGCCGCCGACATGCGACAGATCGACCATGATGCCGACCCGGTTCATTTCTTCAATCACCTCGCGGCCAAAGCCGGACAAGCCGCCATCGCGTTCATAGCAGCCGGTGCCGATCAGGTTCTGGGTGTTGTAGCAAAGCTGCACCACCCGCACCCCCAGCTCGGCGAACACTTCGATATAGCCGAGATTGTCTTCAAACGCGTGGGCGTTCTGGAAACCCAGGATGACGCCGGTGCGGCCTTCTTTTTTCGCCCGCTTGATATCGTCGACGCCGCGCACCAGGGTCAGCAGATCGGCGTTATCGCGGATCAGGTTTTTCATGTCGACCACATTGCCGACCGTGCCCTGAAAATTCTCCCACACCGAAATGGTGCAGTTGACGGCGCTCAGGCCGCCCTTCTTCATGTCTTCGAATACCGGCCGCTCCCACTTGGAGATATTCAAGCCGTCGATGACCAGGCTTTGCTGATGCAGATTGCTCATGCTCTACTCCTTAATAAATCGGGAAGCGTTTGCACAACGCTTGCACTTCGGCCAGCACTTTTTGCTCGACTTCGGCGTCGCCCTCAGGCTTGCGCGCCAGCGCATCGAAAATCTCCACGGTCAGACGGCCGATGGTGCGAAACTCTTCGACGCCGAAACCGCGCGCAGTGCCGGCCGGCGTGCCCAGGCGGATGCCGGAAGTTACCGTCGGCTTTTCGGTATCGAACGGAATGCCGTTCTTGTTGCAGGTAATCCCTGCGCGCTCCAGCGCATGCTCGACTTGCGTGCCTTTCAATCCCTTCGGCCGCAAATCGACCAGCAGCAGGTGGTTTTCAGTACCGCCGGTGACCAGGTCGACCCCGCCCGCCAGCAGCACTTCGCCCAAGGCTTTAGCGTTGGCTACCACGTTGGCGACGTATTGCTTGAACTCCGGTTGCAACGCTTCACCGAAAGCCACCGCCTTGCCAGCGATCACATGCATCAAAGGCCCGCCCTGCAATCCCGGGAAAACCGCCGAATTGATTTTCTTGGCGATGTCTTCATCGTTAGTCAGCACGAAGCCGCCGCGCGGACCGCGCAAGGTCTTGTGGGTGGTCGAAGTGACCACATGCGCATGCGGCACCGGGCTTGGATGATGGCCGGTTGCCACCAGTCCGGCGATGTGCGCCATGTCGACCATCAGCAAGGCGTCGACGCTATCGGCAATGGCGCGGAAGCGGGCGAAATCGAGCTGGCGCGGATAGGCCGAATAGCCGGCGATGATCAGGCGCGGCTTGTGTTGTTTAGCCAATGCCTCTACTTCGTCGTAATCGATCAGATAGGTATCGCGATTCACGCCGTACTGCACCGCATTGAACCATTTGCCCGACATCGCCGGCCGCGCGCCGTGGGTCAGATGGCCGCCGGCGTCAAGCGACATGCCGAGTACGGTATCGCCCGGCTTGACCAGCGCCAGCATGACGGCGCCGTTAGCCTGGGCGCCGGAATGCGGCTGCACGTTAGCGTATTTTGCGCCGAACAATTGCTTGACTCTTTCCAGCGCCAGGGTTTCCACCTGGTCGACGAATTCGCAACCGCCGTAATAACGCTTGCCCGGATAACCTTCTGCATATTTGTTAGTCAACACCGATCCCTGCGCCTCCAGCACTGCGCGTGAAACGATGTTTTCCGAGGCGATCATTTCGATCTGGTTTTGCTGCCGCTCCAGTTCGAGGCCGATGGCTTTTTTGACCGGGGCGTCGCGTTCAGCCAGCGACTGGGAAAATGCGGAAAGTGTCATTTTTATATGTCCAGTAAAAGAAATGCGAGATTGCGTCTTGAGTCGGCATCAGAACTTGGCCTGCTGGTTGACATCATTCTTGTCCCAAGCCCCTGCCCGCTATTGATTTGATCTGACGGGAACCTTTCAATTTGCGACATTGCTGTCACTTTCAGGCAAGCACCGCCATCGGCTTACTCATGCAGCCATGACGCCGCTTGCGCCGAAATGGATCACATGCACAAAAAGCGGGACTGCCGGCTTCTGGTGTGGCGCCGGCGTGGCTGCAGAAAGCGGCTTCGGCCAGGGTTCTGCCTGGTGCAGAAAAATTGAAATCCGTCTGGGATGGCTGCCGTTGTTCGGCCAATTTTCCAGATCGCAACCATTGAAAATAAATCATCTGATCAGCTTGGCATGCTTATTGCGACGCACAACCGAAAGCATTTGTTGTTCAGTCGTTTCAACGTTACATTGTCCATCGCTGATGTTTGCCAACGGAGCAGGTCATGTCTAAAAGCGCTTCTTCCTTCACCCATTTTGCTTTCATGCCGCTCAACAACTTTACGATGCTGGCGTTTTCAAATGCTATCGAAGTGTTGAGGATGGCCAATTACCTGGAAGGGAAAAACCTGTACCGCTGGTCCGTCGTCAGCCCTGAAGGCGGTGCGGTAATGGCCAGCAACGGCTTGTCTGTGACCACCGTCCGCGCCGACCAGTGCGCCGCAGCCGATGTTGTGTTCGTCTGCGGCGGCACCGACACCGCCGCCGCGATCAAGCCCGCCACGCTGGACGTGCTGCAACATCTGGCGCAGCAGGGAATTGCCTTGGGCAGCTTGTGCACCGGCGCCTTCGCCCTGGCCAAGGCCGGCCTGCTGGACGGCTACACCTGCGCCACGCACTGGGAAAACCTGTCGGCATTAAAAAGCGCTTATCCGGCGATTACTTTCGCACCCGATCTGTTTGTGGTGGACCGCGACCGCATCACCTGCACCGGCGGCATTGCGCCGCTGGACATGATGCTGAACCTGATTTCAAGCCAGATCGGCAAAACCACGATTGCAGCGATTGCCGATCAATTTATCCTGGAACATGTACGCGACCACAAAGACCAGCAGCGCGTGCCGCTGACGGTGCGCATGACGTCGGCCCGTCCGGCCATGGTGGAGGTGGTGTCGCTGATGGAAGCGAATATAGAAGAGCCCTTGTCGCTGGATGAACTGGCGCAGTTGTCGAGCTCGTCGCCGCGCCAGTTGCAGCGCATGTTCAAGGAACATATGGGCATGTCGCCCACCCATTACTACCTGACGCTGCGGCTGCGCAAAGCCAGGGAGCTGCTGCGCCAGACCGATATGTCGATACTCAGCATCACGGTTGCCTGCGGCTTCCAGTCGGCCTGTCATTTCAGCAAAACCTATCGTGAAATATTCAGCGTTGCGCCGAGTACCGAGCGCAGGCAACAGACTTCGGTTCCGGCGGCTTTGCTGGCGGCGCCAATGCAGCAGCAAGCAGCAGCTTTCGTTTAGCGGCGAATCAGGGGGGAAGAAGAAGAAACGGGCGCCCGCCGGTGATCTTGTAATTAATCACTCGGTCGTAAGCAGCTCACAAAACGCCACGCTAATTACGTGGCGTTTTGTCATTCTGAATCGAAGATTCGGTTATGGATAAGAATAATTAAGCTTTCCTTCGGTCAGCAGTCGATTTCCCCAAGGTCAAACTCAACATTGGCCTTTCGTCGCATTGAAGACTCCCATCTCTTGTTCTCGGAAGCGGTCAATTTTGATGAGCCGAATTTCATGCCAGTTAACTTTTCCAGCAATTATTTTCTCCAAAATAGTGCAAAT
>NZ_JAGQEG010000069.1 GCF_018305005.1 Collimonas silvisoli | reverse complement strand
CAAACGGACCGCTGCCGGCGCAGCCATCGGCGCCGCGATTGGCGCAGTCGGCGGCAATATCTGGTCGAACCGGATGGAGGCGCAAAAGAAGGCGATGGAACAAGCTACCCAAGGTACCGGTGTGCAGGTCAGCCAGACTGCCGACAATCGCCTGAAACTGGATATCCCGAGCGATATTTCGTTCAGCAGCGGCCGTTCCGACATTCAGCCGAATTTCCGCGGGGTGCTTGATCGCTTTGCATCGACGCTGGCAGAGAATCCAGCGACGACGGTCACTATCGTTGGCCACACCGACAATACCGGCAGCGATGCAGTCAACAATCCGCTGTCGATGCAACGCGCTGCGCGGACCCGCGATTACCTGAGCGGCCGCGGCATCGCGCCAAATCGTTTCAGCATCGATGGCCGTGGGTCGCATGAGCCGCTGGTGGCCAACGACAGCGACGCCAATCGCGCACGCAACCGCCGCGTAGAAATCTTTGTCGCCGAACAACAGCGTTAAGAATTTGAAAACAAGTGTTCATGCAGAAGAATATCCACGGATATCACTGCATGAACACAACGCGAATGAATTCCCGCCACTCCCGATAACTGCGCGCCTGACATGTAATGCCGTTCAGTTAGGGGCAATTCCCCCATATGGCAGCCCCGTCATTCCCGCGAACGCGGGAATCCAGGTTACTGAGTATGGCGGGGAAAATGGATTCCCGCGTTCGCGGGAATGACGCAACGGGGGAATTCGTGCCGCCTAACTGAACGGCATTTGCGCCTGACATGAGAACTTTCTTTTATTTATTTCGTTATTATCGGCAAAGTGGTTATCGCGTCATTCCGGCGATGAAACGGGCTTGCCGTGCCCGCAATCGGGAGTTCTAGAATCCTCTGCCATGTACATTCGATTAAAACGATAGCTTACTGAAAGCATCGGTTTGGAAGTATGCTTGAAACATGGAAATCGAATTAAAACTCTTATTGGAAGCACGGGATGTCGCCAGCTTTCGGCGCCATCCTTTGTTAAAACATTACGCAATCGGTAAGCCGCAATCGCGGCAACTGACCAGCATTTACTTTGACACGCCCGATCTGCAACTGCAGCAAAACCATAGTGCTTTGCGGGTGCGCAAAGTAGGGCGGCGCTGGGTCCAGACTTGCAAGAGCGGCGGCCAGGCTGCTGCCGGCTTGCATCAACGGCCGGAGTGGGAGTCGGATATCAGCGGCGCAGCGCCGGATTTGCCTGCCTTGCGGAGACTATTCGAAGCCGGCTCGCCGGTGGCCGGATTGTTCTCGGCGCCAAACCTTGCGCATCGTTTGCTGCCGGTATTTACTACACAGTTCCGGCGCACCATCTGGCTGCTGCGGTCGCAGACCGGAGACGAAGTAGAACTGGCCCTGGATCAGGGCGAAATCCGTCATGGCGACAAGAGCGTTCCGATCAGCGAGATCGAGCTGGAGCTTAAATCCGGTGCTGCGGCGAGCTTGTTTGAGCTGGCGCTGGCGCTGCAACAGACTCTGCCGCTGCGCGCCGCCAACATCAGCAAGGCCGAGCGCGGTTACGCCATGTACGCACCGCAAGCACCGGTAGTGGCCAAGGCGCAGCCAATCAAGCTGGCGCCGGATCTCACGCTGGAGCAGGGATTGCAGATCCTGCTGGGCAACTGCCTGGCGCAGATACAAGGTAACGAAGATGGACTTGTGCATGGCGCCGATCCGGAAAGCCTGCATCAGATGCGGGTCGGATTGCGCCGCTTGCGCGCCGCGCTGAGCCTGTTTAAAAAAATCATCCCGACGCCGCCGGAAATATCCGAGCGGCTTGACTGGCTGGCGGCGACGCTGGGGCCGGCGCGCGATTGGGAAGTGCTGGCGGTCGCCACACTGGCTGATGCGGTGCAGCGTTGTCCGGATGAACGGCAACTGGAGAGCTTGCGGCAGCTTACCTTCAGCGAAGCAAACAGGCTGCGCCATGTCGCCGCGACTGCGGTGAACTCGCGTGCTTATACGCGCTTGCTGTTGTTGCTTGGAAGCTGGATCGAGGGACGTCGCTGGCGTGAAGAGTTGAATCCAGGCCAGATAACAGCGCTGTCCGCGCCCTTGAGTAAATTCGCGGTCAGGAAACTGGCCGGCCTGCAGAAAGAATTATTGCAGCGCGGCAGCCGCATCAAACAACAAGACGCCGCCCAGCGTCACAGGGTAAGAATCGCGGCCAAGAAGCTGCGTTACGCCAGTGAATTTTTTGCAGCCTATTTTTCGCCTGCTTCCAGCAATGCTTATGTGACGGCGCTAAGCAATCTGCAGGATGGCTTGGGCGTGGCCAACGATCGCAACGTGGCCGCGCAACTGCTGCAGCAGATCGCCGATCGGCATCCTGAGTTGGCAGAATCTTGCAGCCTGGCTGTCAAGCTGTTGACTTCTGATCGAAAACACAATAAACCTAAAATCAGCCGGCTGTGGCAAAGATTCGTCGCACTGCCGTTGCCGGCACGGTTGGATTCATCCCGATAGTTTGGCCCGCAAGCCTATTTGGTGCAAAATACGCTCGCCGCGCTCTTCCTGTAACACCGTGGATGAAGGTGAGCGAGGCAAGAGTTACTGGAGTGAATCATGACCTACGAAGAATACCTGGACGAAGTCACCACCTTGATGGTGGAGTTTTACGATCTGAAAGACGA
Organism: Collimonas silvisoli; assembly: GCF_018305005.1. Classification (GTDB taxonomy): domain Bacteria; phylum Pseudomonadota; class Gammaproteobacteria; order Burkholderiales; family Burkholderiaceae_D; genus Collimonas; species Collimonas silvisoli. The sequence continues at coordinate 27,628 of NZ_JAGQEG010000069.1, read as the reverse complement.
AGCCGCGATCAAATATGTGATGCGCGCGCAAGCTGCGGATTTTTTCACTTTGCATGACGACGATCCCGCCATGCGCACGCTGGAGCGCGCACGCGAAGACGCCAAAACGATTTACGAACAGCGCAACAAGTCGCGGCCTGAACTGTATCGCAAATAAGCCCGGCTTAAGGCGGTTACAATGGCCGTCCGCAATTTTCCCTGCAGTTTTCCAGTTTACATATCTCATACATGACCGAATCTATCCGCCTTGCAAAACATCTCGCCGACCTGGTTTCCTGCTCCCGCCGCGAAGCCGAACAATATATCGAGGGCGGCTGGGTCAAGGTCGATGGCAAGGTGGTAGAGGAGCCGGGTCTGCGCATCAGTGCGCAGCAGCAGGTCGAATTGATGGCGGGCGCCACGCTGGAACCGCAAGATCCGGTGACCATCTTGTTTCATAAGCCGGCCGGCCTCGATCTGTTTGCCGGCCCGGCGCTGAGCGAGCTGGCCTCGCACCTGATCGTGCCAGACAAGCGCGCCGCCGACGATCGTGCCGAGCTGCGTTTTCTGAAGCGCCATCTGGTCAATCTGAATTTGATCGAACCGTTGGAAACCCTGGCCAGCGGTTTACTGGTTTTCACTCAGGATTGGCGGATCACCCGCAAACTGGTTGACGACGCCGCCAAGATCGAGCACGAATTTATCGTCGAAGTGGCCGGCGACATCATTCCTGACGGCCTGAAGTTGTTGAATCACGGCCTGAGTTTCAACCGCAAGCCGCTGCCGCCGATCAAGGTCAGCTGGCAAAACGAAACGCGTTTGCGTTTCGCTCTCAAGGCGCCGCCGCGCGGCCTGATCGTGCACATGTGCGAACAAGTCGGGCTGCAAGTGGTGGCCAGTAAGCGCATCCGCATCGGCCGCCTGCCGATGGCTGGCCTGGCGGTCGGCGAATGGCGTTATCTGCTGGGTTACGAACGGTTCTGAGCGAGTTCCCGTCTTGGCGTCGGGGCGTCTGTTGCCGTCAGCCCTGGCAGGCCGCGGCTGTTGCAGGATTCGCCTTGAATGCCATGAGATTGGCGGCAATACCGTTGACCGCGTCCGCCACTGTGCGTTGCACGCCGAGCACCAGTGCATCGATACCTGGCTCCACCGCTTCTGTGACGTTTAGCTGGCAAGCACTGCTGCGGCTATTGTCGGAACGGCTGATGGTCCAGCCGTAGGTGGCTTGCACCTGCTGGCCCGGCGCCGCGTCAAATTGGCGCAACTCGACGGCAATCCGATACACCGGCTGATCCGTCGGCCGGCCGCTGCGGCTGACATCGATCGCGCCCAGGCGATTGGCAATGCCGCTAGCCAATGCATCCCGCAATTCATTGTTGAACGGCGACGACCAGCGTTCCTGTTCGAGGATATCGACCCGGGCGCCGGAGGCGCTGGCGCTGCTTCTCACCACCAGTTGCGGCCGCGCCAGGCGTTCCGGCAAGGCTACCGGCGTTACTTCGATAAATATCTTCGAACTCTGGATTGGCGGGGCGCCGGTTGCCGGCGCCGAGAGCGTATAGAAGTGGGTCGGCGCGGAAGCGCAACCGGCCAGCAGTAGTGCAGCGGCGATGCCGCAAAAACGTGTCGACGTGATCGATATCATTATTTATTGTCCTCTTGCTTGCCGCGGATCAGTGCTTCCGGATGGCGTTCCAGGTAATCGGTCAAGACCCGCACCGACGCCGCCGAGCGCGTCAGTTCCTGCAAGGTCTGGCGGATGTCTTGCTGTAACGGCGCATTGTCGGACAGAGTGCGGTTGGCGTTGTCCAGCGTGGTGCGCACGTCCTTCATGGCCGCCGCGATTTCCGGCGCAACGTCGTTATTCAGGCTCTTGGTCAGTTGCTCGGCATTGAGCAGAGTGCGGTTCAAGGTGCCCAAGGTTTTTTGCAAATCGGCGGCAATCTGGTCGAACGGCACTTTGCTCAGCTTCTTGGCGATTTCGGCGATCTGCGACTGGATTTCATCCAGGCTGTTAGGGATGGTCGGCAGCTCGATGATGGTAGCCGAGGTATCGATGGTGACCGGCGGCGCTTTCGGGAAGAAGTCGAGCGCGATATACAGCTGGCCGGTGAGCAGGTTGCCGGTGCGCAGTTGCGCCCGTAAGCCGCGGCTGACCATGTATTGCAGGCGCTGCTTGGCGGTATAGCTGGAATGCTTTTCATCTTCGGCATACTTGCGCCCCAGCCGTTCCGGATAAATCTGCACCGCCACCGGCATGCTGAATTCGCGGCGCTTGGCGTCGTATTCGATGCCGATCGATTTGACTTCACCCAGCACCACGCCACGGAAATCGATAGTGGTGCCCGGCGTCAAGCCGCGCAGGGATTGATTGAAATACAGCACCACGGTTTCCGACGGGCCGTCCGGCTCCTTCAAGGCGGCTTCCTCGTCCGCTGCCAGGTCGAAGGTGGTGTTTTCCTTGGCCGCCATGCCCAGGTTGTCATCCGGCGACTGGAACGCTATGCCGCCCAGCACCACGGTTGCCAGCGATTGCGTGCGCAGCTTGAAGCCGCTGGCATTGATTTGCATGTCGAAACCGCTGGCGTGCCAGAAGCGCGTATTGACGCCGATGAATTTGTCGTAGGGGGAATCGATGAAAATGCGCAGCGTGACGCCTTTGCCGTCGGCGTCCAGGTCGTATGCGGCTAATTGACCGACCTTGATCCGACGGAAATAGATTGGCGAGCCGATATCCAGCGATCCGATGTCGGTGGAGTGCAGCATGTATTGCTTGCCCGAAGCGCCGAGCTGGACTATCGGCTGCACTTCGAGGCCGGTAAATTCGTCTTTTTTATCTTTGGCGGTGCCGGCGTCGGCGCCGATATATGCACCTGACAGCAGGGTCCCCAGCCCCGACACGCCGGAAGCCGCAACCCGCGGCCGCACTACCCAGAAGCGGGTGTCGGCGGCGGTGAAGCTTTCCGCTTCTTTCGATAGCTGGACTTTGGCCAGGACATGCGAGCGATCCTTGCTCAAGGTGATGGTTTGCACCAGGCCGATGTCGACATCCTTGTACTTGACCTTGGTTTTACCGGCTTCCAAGCCTTCGGCGGTGCGGAAGGTGATGGTGATGGAGGGCCCGCGTTCAACCAGGATCTTGACCACCAAGGTCAAGCCGACCACCGCGGCGACAATCGGAATCAGCCATATCAGCGACGGCAGCCAGTCGCGTTTTCGGCTCAGCTTCGGTTCCGGTAACGGCGGCACGGAGGGGGGCAAAGCTGGAGGCAGGGCGTTTTCATCACTCATTGTGTGCTTTCACTTTTCTTTTACTTGCTTGCTTTGATTCTGATCCGGCTCCAGATCGCTGCCGTCCCAGCTCAGGCGCGGATCGAAGCTGAGCGCGGCCAGCATGGTCAATACCACCACCGAGGCAAACGCCAGCACGCCGAAGCCGGCGGTAATCTTGGCGAATCCTTCAATCTGCACCAGGCCGGCCAGCAGCGACACCACGAACACATCCAGCATCGACCAGCGGCCGATGATTTCCACCAGCCGATATAATTTGGCGCGCTGCAGACGCCGCCAGCGGCTGCGCTTTTGTGCGGTCCACGTCAGTAAAATCAGGGAGGCCAGTTTAAACAACGGCACCAGAAAGCTGGCGATGAAGATGATCGCCGCCAGTTCCCAGGCGCCGGACACCCAGAAATAGATCACGCCGCTCATGATCGTATCTTCTTGTACGCCCAGCAGGGTTTTGGTAATCATCACCGGCATCAGATTGGCCGGGATGTACATGATGCAGGCAGCGATCAGGAAAGCCCAGCTGCGCTTGACGCTGTCCGGCTTGCGCAGGTGCAGCGCGGTGCCGCAGCGCTGGCAGTCTTCGTGCTCTTGCACTTCCTGCCAAACGGTGCCGCAATGATGGCAGGACAGCATGCCGAGGCCGGCAGCGGTTTGCACCGCCAGATCCTCGTTTTCGGCGGCGGTGATCGGTGCGCTATTGGCGTTGGTGCCGACGCTCATGCGGACCCTTCCTTGCTTGCTTCCGCATACGCCATTTGCCAGAAATGCCGGGGATCGAAAGAAACCACCGCAGTCAGCAATACCGTCAGCACGCCGAACGCCCACAAGGCCACGCCTGGAATCACGGTCGCCATATTCGACAATTTGACTACCGCCACCAGCACCCCCAGCAGAAACACTTCGACCATGCCCCAAGGCCGCAGGCTTTGCATGGCGCGCACCAGCCAGCTGAAACCGGCTGGCCGGCGCTGCTTTGCCAGCGACACCAGCAGGTAAAACAGAAACAGCAGTTGCAGCAGCGGAAACAGGATGGTGGTGGCCAGCACCAGCAAGGCCACCAGCGACATGCCTTCGGTGGTCAGCGACAATACGGCGCCGAACAGGGTGGTGCGGCTGCTCAAGCCCTGCAGTTCGATTTCGACGATAGGGAAACCGTTGGCGATCAAGAACATGATCAGGCTGGCAACAGTCAGCGGCAGGATCCGCTCACGCTGACGGCCGGCGTCACGCTCAAGCTCGGTGCCGCAGCGCGGGCAATGGGCGATTTCGCGCGGACGCAGCGCCACCTTGCGATACAGGGCGTCGCATCCTTCGCAGGCGATCAGATCGGGGACTTCGCGCATGGGGTATCTAAAAAAATGAGCAGATGAGATTCTAACAATAATCCGCCTTGTAACTGGCGAATAGTTGAAATCGCGCCCATCTTGCCCATATATATGGGGCAGAGTGGAGCACGGTTGCCGGAGCGTCATACGTGTTTTTTCGAATACTCGTAAAATGAAGGCTACCCGATGGCAGGTTATGTAATGTTAAAACCGCAGCGCAGCTTGCTGGCATGCCATTTATGCAATGCCATGCCTTTTATTCACCACACAATTATCTGATGAGCACCACTAATAACAAAAGCAGTTTACCTGCCGCCATAGCCGATCAAAAACTGGAATACGTGGCTTCTTGCGCGCTGCCCACGCCGTGGGCAACCTTCCGGCTGCATGCCTTTATCGAGCACGCCACCGGCAAAGAACATCTGGCCCTGACCTTGGGTGAAGTCAACGATGGCGAGCCGGTATTGGCACGGGTCCATTCCGAATGCCTGACCGGCGACGCCTTGTTCAGCCAGCGCTGCGATTGCGGCGCGCAGCTGGAAGGGGCTTTGCAAAAGATCGCCGCCGAGGGCCGTGGCGCCATACTGTATCTGCGCCAGGAAGGGCGCGGCATCGGCTTGATCAACAAGATTCGCGCCTACCAGATTCAGGACGGCGGAGCGGATACCGTAGAGGCCAACCAGCAATTGGGATTTGCCGCCGATTTGCGCGACTACAGCCTGTGCGAAACCATGCTGGAGCATCTGGATATCACCGCCTTGCGCTTGATGACCAACAATCCGCGCAAGGTAGCCGCCTTGCAGAAAATCGGCATTACCGTGGTCGAGCGGATTCCGCTGATTCTCAACCGCAATCCATTCAATACCCGTTATCTCGACACCAAGGCCGTGAAACTGGGCCACCTGCTGCCGGTTGACGGACTGGAACGCGATCTGGACGAAAACGAGATATGAAATAGGCGGTGAAATAAGCGATCAAGCAGGCCGGAGCTGCAGCAGTTCCGGCCCGAACCAAGCATCAATGTCTGGCGCTTCCCACATGCTTGGAATTCACCACCGCATCGGTCACACTGGCCGGTGCTTCCGCGTAATGCTTGAACTCCATCGTATAAGTAGCGCGCCCCTGGGTCAGCGAACGCAGCGTGGTGGAGTAGCCGAACATCTCGGCCAGCGGCACTTCCGCACGTACAATCTTGCCGACGCCGCCAGGGATGTCATCCATGCTCTGGATCATGCCGCGCCGCGATGACAGATCGCCGATGACATCGCCCATTTTTTCTTCCGGCATCTCGACTTCCACCGCCATCATCGGTTCCAGCAAGGCCGGGCTGGCTTTGCGGCAGCCATCCTTGAAGGCCATCGAAGCCGCCATGCGATACGCATTTTCGTTGGAATCGACATCGTGCGAGGAACCGAAGAACAGCGTGACCTTGACGTCGACCACCGGATAACCCGCCAAGACCCCGCTTGCCAGGGTTTCGCGCACGCCTTTTTCGACCGCGGGAATATATTCGCGCGGCACGGTGCCGCCCTTGATGGCGTCGATGAATTCGAATCCCTTGCCCGGTCCTTGCGGCTCTATTTTCAGCACCACATGGCCGTACTGGCCGCGCCCGCCAGATTGCTTGATGAACTTGCCTTCGCTCGACTCGCAGATCTTGCGTATGGTTTCGCGGAAGGCCACCTGCGGTTTGCCGACCGAGGCGTCGACGCCGAATTCGCGCCGCATGCGTTCCACCAATACTTCCAGATGCAATTCGCCCATGCCGGAAATGATGGTCTGGCCCGATTCTTCGTCGGTCTTGACGTTGAATGAGGGATCTTCCTCGGCCAGGCGGCTGAGGGCAACCCCCATTTTTTCCTGGTCGGCCTTGGTCTTCGGCTCCACCGCTTGCGAGATCACGGTATCCGGGAATATCATTTTTTCCAGGGTGATGATACTGCCCGGATCGCACAGGGTGTCGCCGGTGCTGGCTTCCTTGAGGCCGACCGCGGCGGCGATGTCGCCGGCATACACTTCGCTGATTTCGGTGCGATGGTTGGCGTGCATTTGCAGCACGCGGCCGATTCTTTCCTTTTTGCCTTTGTTCGGATTGAACACCGTGTCGCCGGAAATCAGCACTCCGGAGTAGACCCGGAAATAGCTCAGGTGGCCGACAAAAGGATCGGTCATGATCTTGAAGGTGAGGGCGGAGAATTTTTCATCGTCGGCGGCGCGCCGTTCGACAATCAGGTCGTCCTGATCGTGGCCTTTGACCGGCGGGATATCGGTAGGCGCGGGCAAGAAATCGATCACCGCATCCAGCAAAGCCTGCACGCCACGGTTCTTGAACGCGCTGCCGCATAGCATCGGTACGATCTCGCCGGCGATGGTGCGTTGGCGCAGGGCCGCCTTGATTTCTTCTTCGCTGATATCGGCGCCCTCCAGGTATTTGTTCATCATGCTATCGCTGGCGTCGGCCGCCGCTTCGATCATGCGGCCGCGCCACTCCTGAGCGCTGGCTTGCAGTGCCGGCGGGATCTCGATGTACTCGAATTTGACGCCCTGGCTGGCGTCGTCCCACATGATCGCCTTCATCTTGATCAGGTCGACCACGCCGTGGAAGTCGTCTTCAGCGCCGACCGGAATCTGCACCGGCACCGGATTGCCCTTGAGCCGATCGTGGATTTGCTGGTACACGCGGAAGAAATCGGCGCCGACTCTATCCATCTTGTTGACGAAAGCCAGGCGCGGCACGCTGTATTTGTTGGCTTGGCGCCAGACGGTTTCGGATTGCGGCTGGACCCCGCCGACGGCGTCGTAGACCATACAGGCGCCGTCCAGCACCCGCATCGAACGTTCGACCTCAATCGTAAAGTCGACGTGGCCCGGGGTATCGATGATATTGATCCGGTGGATCGGATAATTGCCGGCCATGCCTTGCCAAAAACAGGTAGTCGCCGCCGAGGTGATCGTGATGCCGCGTTCCTGCTCCTGTTCCATCCAGTCCATGGTCGCCGTGCCGTCGTGCACTTCGCCGATCTTGTGGCTGACGCCGGAATAAAACAGGATGCGCTCGGTGGTGGTGGTCTTGCCGGCGTCGATGTGGGCGCTGATGCCGATATTGCGATAGCGCTCGATGGGAGTTTTGCGAGTCATGACGATTTCCTCTGTGAGAAATTATGATGATCAGAATTTTTTCTGCAACGCTTTTTCTTTTCGTTTTTGCTATGTCTATGACGTGTGAGCTTACCCGTTTTTTCGAATGTCAGTTGCGCCAGATGCGAGACAGCGTTTTTTGCCGCCCGGTGGTATGCTTGCCGGCTTAACGGTAAGTGATTCAGCCCATTCATACAAGCCCGTCTAAACCACCTAAATCGTCTATTTCATCGCGCCCTCCATGAACTCCAGAACCTTTTCCCAGAACACCGCCGCGCCGCGTATCGCACTGCTGCGCGCCGCCATGCAACGCAGCCATGTCGACGCCTGCCTGATTCCTTCGGCGGATCCGCATTTGTCCGAGTATCTGCCGGGACGCTGGAAAGGGCGTGAATGGCTGTCGGGTTTTACCGGCTCCGTCGCCAACCTGATCATTACCGCCGATTTTGCCGGCCTGTGGGCCGATAGCCGCTATTGGTCGCAGGCGGAGGCGGAGCTGGCCGGCACCGAAATCGTGCTGATGAAAACGCCATCGGGCAACAGCTTGTTGCACCTCGACTGGTTAGCCGCCAACCTGCCGGCCGGCCAGACGCTGGCGGTCGATGGCGCGGTGCTGGGCTTGGCTACCGCCCGTGCGCTGGAGCAGGCGCTGGCCAAAGGCGGCAGCAAATTGCGCACCGATCTCGATCTGCTGGGCGAGATCTGGAGCGAGCGGCCAGGTTTGCCGCTGGCCGAGGTGTATCAACATGAAGCGTCGCATGCGCCCTTGTCGCGCGCCGCCAAGCTGGATCAACTGCGGCGGGCCATGCAGCAGCACGGTGCGCAATGGCACTTCATTTCCACTCTGGACGATATCGCCTATCTGTTCAATTTGCGCGGCGCCGACGTCAATTACAATCCGGTATTTGTCGCCCACGCGCTGGTTGGGCCAAAGCAAGCCACACTGTTCGTCGCCGATGGTAAAGTGCCCCCGGCCTTGTCCGAACTTCTGGCGCAGGATGGCGTCACGCTGGCGTCATATGAGCAAGCCGCCGATTCGCTGGCAGCCTTGCCTGCCGGCGCCACATTGCTGCTCGATCCGCGCCGCGTCACGCTGGGATTGCGGCAAGCGGTGCCGGCCGCGGTCAAGGTGGTGGAAGCGATCAATCCGACTACCTTTGCCAAATCGCGCAAGAGCGCCGAAGAGATCGCCCATGTGCGGGCCGCCATGGAGCAGGACGGCGCTGCGCTGTGCGAATTCTTCGCCTGGCTGGAGCAAGCGTTGAGCCAGGAAGCCGTGACCGAACTGACGATTGACACCCAAATCACCGCCGCCCGGGCGCGCCGTCCGGGTTTTGTCAGCCCCAGCTTTGCCACCATTGCCGGTTTCAACGCCAACGGCGCCATGCCGCATTACAAGGCCAGCGCCGAATCGCACGCCACCATCAGCGGCGACGGTTTGCTGCTGATCGACTCCGGCGCGCAGTATGTGGGCGGCACCACGGACATCACACGCATGGCGCCGATCGGCCAGCCGTCGGCCGCGCAAAAGCGCGATTGCACGCTGGTGTTGAAAGGCGTGATTGCGCTGTCTTCGGCGCAGTTCCCGCGCGCCATTAAATCCCCCTTGCTGGACGCGATTGCGCGGGCGCCGATCTGGGCTGCCGGCATCGATTACGGCCACGGCACCGGCCACGGCGTCGGCTATTTCCTGAACGTGCATGAAGGCCCGCAAGTCATATCCGGCAGCGCCGCGCCGGATGCGCACACGGCGATGGAGCCGGGCATGATTACTTCGATAGAGCCGGGTATCTACCGTCCCGGTCATTGGGGCGTGCGGATAGAAAATCTGGTGCTGAACCAGCCGGCGCAGACTACCGAATTCGGTGAATATCTGCGGTTTGAAACACTGACCCTGTGCCCTATCGACACGCGCTGCCTGGATCTGAGTTTGTTGCGCTGCGACGAGATCGATTGGCTCAATGCCTATCATGCCGAGGTGAGGGCGCGTCTGTCGCCGCATGTAACTGGCGCTGCCAAGCAGTGGCTGGAGAGCAGAACCCAAGCGCTCTGAAATCGATAATCAATAATGCGGCGGCCGTTCATTGACGGTCTGGCCCGCATTGTTGCTGTCCGCAGCATCTTTAATCCGTTGCGCCAGCGCGCCGCAAAGCGCCTCAAGCTGGTCTATCTTCAATTGTTGCCGATACACCAGCTTGTTCAACTCATCCAGAATGTCATCCTGGCGAGTGAGCTTGATTTCGATATCGACCATGCGGTCTTCTTGATTCATAGTCGGTTTCCTTTTTTTGAAGGGCAGATGGTAGCGCAATAGCGCCATTCAGAAGCCCTTAATATGCGGTTCCTGCATCAGTTTGACCGGGCGGAAATCCGGAATGGATAAAAAGATAATTCCGGATTTCCGCACAAAAAATGCCGGAAATATTTCCGTCTCTATAATTTCCCTCAATAAATCAAATACTTAGATTTTGTCCCTGAGCTGGCACGAAGTCTGCGATGCTTAGCGTAAAAATACTATTCATAGGAGACAAAAATGCTCGACAAGATAGCCCCGCCTCGTTGCCTGCGGTTTGAAATTTTGAATTCTGCCCGGCAGTAACCTCATCCGCGATTTCCCCCCTTTGCTAGTTGCGCCTTCCAGATGGCATGATGCAGCTTGCACGCACGCTGCAGATGCACGGTGACGCAGAGGCAAGATCATCGGGATTGCACAAAACATTAAAACCAGGAGATAACCATGTCCACACTTCACCCGTCCGACCATGCCGCAGCGGCGGATACCAGAAAACGCATCTTTGCCATCGTCGGCGCCTCGTCCGGCAACCTGGTTGAATGGTTCGATTTTTACATTTATTCGTTTTGTGCGATTTATTTTGCGCCGATGTTTTTCCCTAGCGGCAATCCGACCACCCAATTAGTCAATACCGCGGCCATCTTTGCGGTGGGTTTCCTGATGCGGCCGATCGGCGGCTGGTTATTCGGACGCATCGCCGACAAGCATGGCCGGCGCACCGCAATGATGATCTCGGTGCTGATGATGTGCGGCGGTTCGCTGATGATCGCCTGCTTGCCGACCTACGCCAGCATCGGTATCGCCGCGCCGGCGTTGCTGCTGCTCGCGCGCCTGTTCCAGGGCTTGTCGGTGGGCGGCGAATACGGCACCAGCGCCACCTACATGAGTGAAGTCGCCTTGCAAGGCCGGCGCGGATTTTTTGCCTCGTTCCAGTACGTGACCCTGATTGGCGGCCAATTGCTGGCGGTGCTGGTGCTGGTCATCCTGCAGCAGATCCTGACTTCCGAACAGTTGCATGCATGGGGCTGGCGCATTCCCTTCGTGCTGGGCGCGATTTCTGCACTGGTTGCTCTGTATCTGCGTAAATCGCTGAGCGAAACTTCAACCGCGGAAACCCGCAAAAACAAGGACGCGGGCACCTTGGCAGGCTTGATGAAACATAAAAGAGCATTTCTGACGGTGGTGGGTTTCACCGCCGGCGGCTCTTTGATTTTCTACACCTTCACCACCTACATGCAGAAATACCTGGTGAACACCGCCGGCATGAATGCCAAGACAGCGAGCACGGTAATGACCGCTGCGCTGTTTATTTACATGCTGATGCAGCCGCTGTTCGGCGCGCTCTCCGACAAGATCGGCCGCCGTACTTCGATGCTCTGGTTCGGCGCCCTGGCAACGGTGGCGACAGTGCCGGTTTTGCACGCGCTGAAAGACGTCAGCAATCCTTACGCAGCGTTTGGCCTGGTTATCCTGGCGCTGGCGATCGTCAGTTTTTATACCTCGATCAGCGGCCTGATCAAGGCAGAAATGTTCCCGCCGGAAGTGCGCGCATTGGGTGTGGGGCTGTCGTATGCGGTGGGTAACGCGATTTTCGGCGGCTCTGCGGAGTTTGTCGCACTCAAGCTGAAAGAGTTTGGCGCCGAATCCAGTTTCTACTGGTACGTCTCGGCCATGTGCGCGATTGCGTTCATCGTCAGCTACCGGATGCGTGATCCGAGCAAGGAAGGCTATCTCAAGGACGTCCCGCTTGAAGCCTCAAAATATGCGCCCGAAGGCGCATCCGCAGCGTCGCGTTAAAAACTGTCAGGCAGGCAGGTGACGTTATGCGGTTGAGAAAGCCGCTGGTATTGACGGTATTGGCGGTTATTTGCGCCATTGCCGCGGTGGCGACCACCTACGTCATGGCGGCAAAAAAAGCCCGCGACGACATCGGCGAAGCCAGCGAACGGCAGCTGCAAATCATCGCACTCGACCTCGAATCGGTATTGCAGAAATTCGAGACGCTGCCGTTTGCCCTCGGCTTCCAGTCGGATGTGCTGCAAGCACTGGCGCGGCCGGAAGACCAGCTCAACATCCAGCGCCTGAACCTGACGCTGCAACTGATACAACGGCAGTCGAAGGTGGTGGCAATCTACATGCTGGACCGCAAGGGCATGACGCTGGCTTCCAGCAACTGGGATACGCCTACCACTTTCGTCGGCAGGGATTTCGGTTTCCGCCCTTATTTCCGTGAAGCGATCAAAGGCAACGCCGGGCGTTTTTACGGTATCGGCAACGCCACCAATGTGCCCGGTTACTTCATCGCCCAGCCGATCTACGCCAGCGCTGCCGCCCACGGCGCAAATGCTGCGATAGGCGTGATGGTGGTCAAGATAGACTTGACCGAATTCGAGCATACCTGGCGCAGCAGCGAAGAAGCGATTACGCTGGTCGATAGCAGCGGCGTGGTTTTTTTAAGCAATCGTCCGGCCTGGAAATATCACAGCCTGTATCCGCTCAACGGCGCGGTGCAGCAAAACCTGACCGGCACCCATCAATACGCCGATCAGGCGATCACTCCGGTGACTTCGCTGCCAAAGGCGCAAAGAGTAGAGTTCGGCCAGCACGTTACGCGCGGCATCGGCAGCCTCGGCTGGCAACTGATGCTGTTTCCTTCGCAAGCGCGGATTGCCCGCATCGCCTTGTTATGGACTTTGGCGGCAGCCTTGCTGCTGGCGATCGCCGGAATTTCCTTGTGGGCCTTGTACCAACGCCGGCGGCGTCTGGAAGAACGTTTGATGTCGGCTGAACATCTGGACCGCACCATCGCCCAAAGAACGCAGCAATTGATGGTGGCGAATCAGACTCTGGAAGCGAAATACGCCAAATTGAAAGAAACCGAACACCTGCTGCGTTCGACCCAGAACAAACTGATCCAGGCCGGCAAGCTGGCCATGCTGGGGCAGATGGCGGCCGGCATTGCGCACGAGCTGAACCAGCCGCTGGCGGCGATCCGGGCGTTTGCCGATAACGCCATGACTTTCCTGGCGCGCGGGCAAGCCGGCAAAGCCACTGAGAATTTGAGTCATATCAGCAACGCCAGCGCCCGCATGGGCAAGATCGTCGGCCAGCTCAACGGCTTTTCCAGGAAAAGCCACGAAGCGGTGGCCATCATCGACTTGCCGAAATCGATAGAGGCGGCAGCATTGTTGCTGCACAACGAGTTCCAGACTCACGGCGCCAAACTGCAGATCGAAATCCGCCAGCCGGCCCAGGTGATAGGCGATTCGGTGCGCACCGAGCAAGTGCTGATCAATCTGTTGCGCAATGCCTTGGACGCGGTGGATAATGCCGAGCAAAAGATTGTCTCGCTGCTGCTGGAATGCGAGGCGGGCGAGGCGGTGATCCGCATCCGCGATTCCGGACCCGGCATCCCGGCCCAGGTCGCGCAGCATCTGTTCGAACCGTTTTTCACCACCAAGCCGTCCGGCAAAGGACTGGGCTTGGGCCTGGCCATTTCATCTTCCATCGTGCAGGCGATGAACGGCCGCTTGACGGCAAATAATCACGGCGATGGCGGCGCCGAGTTCGTATTGCGGCTTCCTTTGCCGGAAATGCTTGAGTCTTGATGGAGGTAAGGTTGGCGACGCTGGAAGCAGTATTGATCGAGGACGAACAGGCGGTGCGGGAAGCGATTACGCAAACGCTGGAACTGGGCGGTTTTACCGTCCATGCCTGCGACAGCGTAGAACAGGCGCAGCCCTGGCTTAGCGCCGGATTTGCCGGCGTGATTGTCACCGACGTGCGCTTGCCGGGCCGTTCCGGCCTGGAATTGCTGACCCAGGTGGTGACGCTGGATCCGGACCTGCCGGTGATCGTAGTGACCGGCCATGGCGATGTCAGCATGGCGGTGGACGCCATGCGCGCCGGCGCTTACGATTTCATTGAAAAACCGTTCGCCGCTGAACGGCTGATGGAAACCGCTCACCGGGCGCAGGAAAAACGCAGCCTGATTCTGGAAAACCGCCGTCTCAAAGCCGCCTGGGTAGCGCACCCGGACATGCCGAGCCTGATCGGCCAGTCAGCCTCGATCGAAAGAGTCAGGACCATGATCCGCAGCGTCGGGCCGACCATGGTCGATATCCTGATCAACGGCCAGACCGGCAGCGGCAAGGAAGTGGTGGCGCGCCAGCTGCATGTCGCCAGCGGCCGCAAAGGGCCGTTTGTCGCCATCAATTGCGGCGCATTGCCGGAGACGGTATTCGAAAGTGAAATTTTCGGGCATGAGGCGGGGGCGTTTACCAGCGCCCAGAAAAGGCGTATCGGCAAGCTGGAATACGCCAAGGGCGGCACGGTATTTCTCGACGAAATCGAAAGCATGCCGCTGGCCTTGCAAGTGAAATTGCTGCGCGTACTGCAAGAACGCAAGCTGGAGCGGCTCGGCGGCAATGAGCCGATCGCCATCGATTGCCGCATCATCGCCGCCAGCAAAGCCAATCTGCTGCAGATGAGCGCACAAGGCAGTTTCCGCGAAGATCTGTATTACCGCATCGGCGTAGTCAGCATCGATCTGCCGCGCCTGAATGAGCGGCGCGAGGATATTCCCTTGTTGCTGGCGCATTTTATCCAGGGCGCGGCGATCCGTTATCAGCGGCCGTTGCCGCAATGGACGCTGGCGCAGATGGCGCAATGGCAAACCCGCGACTGGCCTGGCAACGTGCGCGAACTGCGCAATTTCGCCGAGCGGCTGGTGCTGGGCGTGGCGGAAGGCGTGGCCGATCTTGCCGCTCAGGACGGCAGCGACGAGAGCAGTGCTGTGCCGCTGCCGCAGCAAATGGATAACTACGAGCGCATGCTGATAACCGAGATGCTGAACGCCAGTAACGGCAACGTCGCCGTCACCGCGGATCGTCTGGGCCTGCCCAAGAAAACCCTGTACGACAAAATCAAGAAATATCAGTTGGCCGTGGGCAAGGCATAAGGTTGCACCAGACAATTCCAGCGCGATTCCTACGCGGCTCCTGCACGATTCCTGCGGTTCCGATGGCAATAAAATATTGTCACATTTGGAAAGTGTTACAAAACAATATTCCACTGGACAAGCGCGGTCGAATCTTTATCATTGGCATCTTTTTTCAACATGGATGCAACAATGAGCGTTTCATCGCTACTGCCAAATTCATCCAACGCACCAGACCGTAATTCCAATTTCCAATTCGGCTTTATCGACCTGCTGAAGGTCATTGCTGCACAGTTGATTGTTTTGCACCATCTGGCGTTCTACGGGCCGATGGCCGATCACGTCCGTCCCATCGCGCCGATGCTGATTGATTGGCTGGATTCTTACGCCCGCATCGCGGTCCAGGTGTTCCTGGTGGTCGGCGGTTTCCTGGCGGCCAAGTCGCTCTCGCCGGAAGGCATGCCGGCGGTTTCCGACCCGCTGCGCGTCTTGTGGCGCCGTTACATGAAGCTGGTGCCGCCGTTCCTGGTGGCGACCATACTGGCGATCGGCGCTTCGGCCGCAGCTGCGCAGTGGATGACGCATTATTCCATCTCCGCCATGCCGACCGCGTTGCAGCTGGCCGCGCACGCCTTGTTGCTGCATTCCATCCTCGGCTATGAATCGATCTCGGCCGGCGCCTGGTATGTCGCCATCGATTTCCAGCTGTACGTTGTATTGACCCTATTGCTGTGGCTGACCGGCGGCCTGGCTCGGCGCCGCGCCATGCCATGGCTGGCGCCGCTGCTGGTGGTGGCAGGCGTCAGCGCATCGCTGCTGTACTTCAACCGCAACGCCGCCTGGGATGCCTGGGCGCCATACTTCTTTGGCAGTTACGGCCTCGGCGTCATCGCCTGGTGGGCGCGCGATCTGAACCGCCGGCCGGCCGTGGTGGCGCTGCTGCTGGCGGCAATCCTGTTGCCAACCTTGTATGCACTGGCGATCGATTTTCGCAGCCGCATCGTGGTGGCTTTACTGGTGGCCTGTGCCTTGGTGCTGGTGAGCCGACGCGGCATGCTGCTGTCGCGCCAGCGCTTTGCCTGGATCCGCTCGTTCGGACGGATCTCTTATTCCATCTTCCTGGTGCATTTCCCGGTCTGCCTGGTGGTGAACGCCGCTTTTGCCAAATTTGTTCCGGCGCGGCCATTGCTGCAAGCAGGCGGCATGCTGCTGGCCTGGGCCGCCAGTCTTGCCGCCGGCGCGATCTTTTATCGCTGGGTAGAGATTCCGCTCAGCCGCCTGTCAGCCCGGGCTTCCGGCGAGGGTTTTGGATTGCAGGTTCCGGCCGCAGCTTAATGTTGGGTAATCACTGCGGTAGGGCAATCACCACGGTAGGGTAACTACTAGGTAGGGTAAACGCTACGCTGCGGCGGGGCTTATAGCACATCTTCCGTTTCCAGGCCGGCGCTGGCGACCGTAACTTCCGTGCGCTGACGGCGTTGGCGCCGGAAATGCAGGAACGCCAGCACCAGCGCCGCCAATTGCAGCACCGCGCAAAAATAAAACGGAGCGCCGATCCGCCAGTCGCCTTTCGGTAAATGAGACACCACGCCCAGCAGCGGCGCGCCAATCATCGGCGCGATCACCGCCATCAGGCTGTTCAGCGAACTGACCGCGCCCAGCGTCTGGCCCTGGCTGTGCGAATCGACCGCGCCGGAAATAATGCTCTGGATCGACGCATTGACTGTAGCGCCGAACACATTGGCGAAAATCACCGCATACATCATCCATGACTGACTGGCGGCGCCCCATAAGATATAGGCGGCGGTGGAAGAAACCAGGCCGATGACCGCCAGCCGTTGCGGGCTAAAGCGTTTTAACAGCGGTCCGAGCAGCACTCCCTGCACAATCACCGACATGATGCCGACCGCCGCCAGCGACCGGCCGTTTTCCAGCGGCCCCCAGCCGAACTTGAAAGTGGTGTACAGCACCCAGGTGGTAAACAACATGAATTGCGCCAAGCCGTTGCAGGCAATCACCGCAACCAGCGGCCCCACCGCCTTCAAGCGCGACAGGGCGCGCAAGGAGGTCAACGGGTTGGCTGCCCCCCAGCCGAATGTGCGACGGCGCTCAAGCGGCAGCGACTCGGGCAGCACGAAATAACCGTACATCAGGTTAATCAAGGCCAGGCTGCCGGCGACAATGAACGGCAGGCGCAAATCCATCGCCCCCAGCAAACCGCCCATCACCGGCCCGACGATAAAACCGACGCCGAACATGGCGCCAATCATGCCGAAACGCTTGGCGCGAAGTTCCGGCGCGGTGATGTCGGCGACATAAGCATTGCAAACCGCCGCGTTGGCCTGCATCGCGCCGCCGATCAGGCGCACCACGATCAGCATCCACAGCGCAGTCGAAAAAGCGGTGGCAAAAAAATTCAGCGCCAAGCCGCAAAAACCCAGCAGCAGTACCGGCCGCCGGCCGTATTGGTCGGACAATGCGCCGAGAATCGGCGAGCCGAAAAAATTGGCGATACCGAAAGCAAAGGCCACCGCGCCATACCAGAATGCCTGATCGGCTTGCGAGCCGGTGAATTTACCGACCAGCACCGGCAGCACCGGGATGATCAGGCCGATCGAGATCATATCGATCAATACGGTCAGCATGATGAAGGGCATCGCCGCAGTGCGGCCCTGGTTCTGTGCAGGAAGTTTGAGATTGGTCACGCGTTGCTACTCCGGTAGGTAGTTTTGTTTTGTGCGGCAGGTCGGGGTTGCCTGATTGCCATCCGTCATCATATCCAAAAAGGTAGTTCAGATGTCAGCGACTTCCAGGCGCTGGCTGGTATGAGCCTGACTGGACATTATGTGATCGGGACAGAGGAATGCTTGCCAATGATCGCGGATGGATTTGCAGTTGACTAAGGCACGACGGCAATTAAATGTGTTGTTATTACGCAACTAATTCCCGTGAGGTATGTTAATTACTGTAAAAATTTACAATCAGGACACAATTTAATTATTAATAATTGACTTTCTAACTATAATTCCGGCAAGGGAAAAATACATAGAAAGCAACAAATGGGGAAAAACACCTTAGCAGGCAAAGGTGACGGGGGTTTATTGTGTTTTGCAAAGGGGATCGGCGTAACGCTCTTGCTGAGTGCCGCCATGCAGGACGGGATAGCGCAAACCGCCGTGACCGAGCGCGGCGCCTTGGAAGGGCTGCGCCGGCAGGAAGAGCGCACGCGCGAACAGCAACAGCAGTTGCAACCCAAGGCCGACGTTCTGAGCCCGTCGACATCTACCGAAATCTCTACCGAGCTGCCGCTTGAATCGCCATGTTTCGTGATCCGCGAAGTGACCCTGAGCGGCAAGCATATCGGCCGCTTTAGCTGGCTGCAGGATGCCGCTCTGCCGTTCCTGAATCGCTGCGTCGGCGTTGAGGGATTGAGCCGCATCGCCTCGGCGCTGGACGCCAAGCTGATCGAGCTCGGTTATGCCACCACGCGCGTCAGCCTGCCGCAACAAAACCTGCACAACGGCATTTTGGAACTGGTGCTGCATGTCGGCCGCATCAGCGAAGTACGCATGGTCAAGGCTGGCGACGCCAAGCAGACTCCGGACGATAACTGGGGCACCTGGCGCAATGCCTTTCCTGGCGTGCCGTCGTTGGGGCCGGGCGATATCCTGAACATCCGCGATCTGGAGCAGGGCGTCGAGCAAATGAAGCGCCTGCCGAGCCAGGCGGTCGCCACTCGCATCGAACCGGGAGCAGAGCCGGATACCAGCGTCGTTTATATCGAACGGCAAAGCGGCAGTCTGCGCGATCGCATCCGCGGCGGCGTCACGGTCGACAATTCGGGCAGCAGCACCTTGGGCCGGCCCCAGTTATCCGCTTATATTGCGTTCGACAATCCGCTCGGCCTGAACGACATTCTCAACCTGAGCGGCAATAGCAATCTCGAAAGGCCGGAGAGCGATCACCGCAGCCAGAGTGCATCCGTCAACTACAGCATTCCCTGGGGTTACAACACCTTTACCGTTTCCGGCAGTCACAACCGCTTTGCGCAGGTGGGGCAAGGCACCACGGTCAGTTTCCTGTCCAGCGGCACCAGCGATACGGCCGAATTCAAATGGCATCGCACCTTCATCCGTACCGCCTCGGCGAAGTTCGGTCTCTATGCGGGTGTGGCGACGCGACGCGGCGAAAGTTTTCTGAACGATGTCGAGTTGGTGGTGCAACGGCGTCGAACCACCCGACTGGAAGCTGGGATCACTTATAAAAAGCTGATAGGGCAGGCTGATCTGGATATTGATCTGGGTTATCAACGCGGTATGCCATGGTTCAGCGCTGAGGACAATTTCCCGCAGGTGGAAGGCGTCGTTAGCCCGAACAATCGGCCGCAGATCTGGAGCATGAATGTCAGTTATAACCAGCCGTTTACGCTGGCGCAACAGTCGTTCCAGTACACCGGTTCAATGCACGGTCAGGTGACCAACGATGCGCTGTTGGCGGTCGATCAGATATCCATCGGCAATCGTTACAGCGTGCGCGGCTTCGATGGCAACAGGGTGTTGCTGGCCTCCAGCGGCTTTTATTTCCGTAATGATCTCAGCATGCCGGTCAACCTGATTGCCGGCGTCGACAGCCAGGTCTATCTGGGGATCGACGCCGGCCGCGTCTGGGGAGTCAGCGACGTGCCTCTGATCGGCAGCAAGCTGGCGGGTACGGCGATCGGCATGCGCGGCAGATGGAATGCGTTGCAGATGGATGCTTCGATCGGTACGCCGCTGTACAAGCCAGAGGGTTTCAAGACGCAGCACTGGAGTTCTTACGTGTCGCTGACTTACGCCTTCTGATGAGCATGTACTCAAAGCAGCACATCAACGCTTAGAAAAGCAGACCACGCGCATGACGGGTGGCAATGACATATCGCACAGACGCAGCCAGAGCGGCAGCGCTTGCGCAATTTAATGAGTTACGGGATCGGGGAAGTCATGAATTCGCATCAACCACAAACACAGCAGCAAGCCGTATTTAGCGCGCCAGACAACCTGGCGTTGACGCGATCGGAGCGTTCCTGGATGCGGCGGACGGCGAAAGCCATGCTCGCCCTCTATCTCTGCCAGACTATCTTTGCCGTATTGCCGGCGCAGGCCGGGCTGAACCTGCCGATTACGCCGTCGCCAAAAGCGCCCGCCGGCCAGCATCCGTTGATGGACGCAGCGCAAAACGGCGTGCCGATTGTACTGATCGCGCCGCCCAGCGCCGGCGGCGTCTCGCGCAATCAATATGACCAGTTCAACGTTAACCCTAACGGCCTGATTCTTAACAACAGTACCGGCGTGACGCAGACCCAGCTGGGCGGTTGGGTTAGCGGCAATCCGCAATTGGGAAATACCCCGGCCCGCATCATTCTCAATGAGGTGGTATCGAACAATCCCAGCCAATTACGCGGCACCATCGAGGTCGCCGGGCAGCGCGCCAATATCGTCATCGCCAATCCGAACGGCATCACTTGCGATGGCTGCGGCTTCCTGAATACCACCCGCGGCACCTTGACCACCGGCCAGACGCAGTTTGGCGCGAACGGTGCAATCAACGGCTTCAATGTCAGCCAGGGTCAGTTGATGATCGGCAGCGGCGGCTTGAACGCCACCAATATCGAACAGCTTGACCTGATCGCCCGCGGCCTGGTGATTGAAGGCGAAGTCTGGGCCAGGAACCTGAACACCCTGGCCGGCGCCAACCAGGTGCTGTACGGCACTTTGCAAGTCACGCCGCAAGCCGGCAACGGCGCCGCACCGCGCTTTGCGATCGATATCAAGGATCTGGGCGGCATGTACGCCAACCAGGTGTACATGGTCTCGACCGAACAGGGCCTTGGCGTCAACAGCAGCGGCCGGGTTGCCGCCTTGCAGGGCAATCTGGCGTTGTCGAGTAACGGCGACCTGACTCTGAAAGACAGCTACGCCAAACAAAATATCCAGCTGGCGGCCAGCGGCAACACCGTGCTGACCGGGCAGACGCAAAGCGAGGGCAGCACCGGCATAAGTAGCGGCGGTAGTCTGGTGCAACAGGGCACGGTGGATTCGCAAGGGCAGTTGAGCGTGAATGCCGGCGCCTTGAGCAACGGCGGGGCTATCATCCAGCGCAGCGCCGATAATCTGGCGCTGGCGATCAATGGCGCAGCCAGCAATAGCGGTTCGATTGTCAGCGGCGGCACGCTCAATCTGAATGCGGCCAGCATCACAGATACCGGCGGCAAATTGCTGGCCGCAGGCGATCTCAATCTGCAGGCCCAGAATCTCAGCTTTTCCGGCAGCCAGCTCAACGCCGACAAGAACCTCAGCCTGAGCGCCAGCTCTGGCAATCTGCTGGCGAACACCAGCAATATCATTGCCGGCAATAATCTGAATGCAAGCGCCGGCGGCCAGTTGAGCAATAGCGGCGGCGTATGGCAGGCAGGCCAGAACGCCGGGATAAAGGCGGCGGCTATCAGCAACCTCGGCGGCACCATGCTGGCAAGCGGCCAGCTTGCGGTCACTACAGCGGGCAAGCTGGATAATAGCGGCGGCAAATTGATGGGGAGCCAGGCGGCCACTCTCAATGCGCAGCAACTGATCAACGACGGCAACGGCCTGGTTGCCAGCGACCAGGGCACGCGGATTACAACTACGCAAGGCGTCAGCAATCAAGGCGGGGTGTTATCGGGCAAGAGCGATCTGACCGTCAATACCAATGGCGCTGCGCTCAACAATGCGGCGGGTACGCTGGTGTCGGACGCCTCGTTGAACATCAGCGCCGGTGCGCTCGACAATACCCGTGGGCAGTTGACCTCACGCGCTCAGAGCGGCGGCGCGGCAACGCTCAATCTCGCCAGCCTGAATAATCGCCAAGGCGTGGTCGACGCCGCCGGCAGCCTGGCATTGACTGTTTCAGGGGCGCTCGACAATACCCAAGGCAGCATCGCCTCGGGCACCACGGCGAGCACCGTTGCCGGCGGGACGCAAATCCAGTCAGCCAGCCTGAGCAACAACGGCGGCCAGATCGTCGCCCGCGATGCGCTGCTTATCAATACCGGAGCCTTAAGCAACGATGCGATCGGTTCGAGTAAAGGAATCCTCGCCTCGAACGCATCGACAGTCACGGTCAATGCAGCCGGCGCCAGCAATATCGGCGGGCTTGTCACCAGCGCCAAAGGTACTACGCTCAACACGCAAGCATTGAACAGCAGCAGCGGCGAAATCTCGTCCGGCGCAGCGTTGGCGATCAATACCGCAGGTCAAAGCCTGACCAGTACCGGCGGCCGGATTCTGGCCAATGGCGGCGTGGAGATTCAAGCAGGCGCTATCACCAGCAACGCCAATGGCGCGCAAACTGCGCTGATTTCCAGCGGCAGCAACTTGAACGTTCGCGCTGCCGCGTTGAACAATGACGGCTCGACCATCGTCGCCGGCAATACCACCGACGCCAGCGCCGGCAAGGTCGACCTGAAGCTGGGCGGTGGCGCCTTGTCCAACACCGGCGGCGCGATCCAGTCTACCAATGCCATCACTCTCAACGCCGGTGCAGTCAGCAATCAGAGCGGCCAGATCACCGCTAACAATTCGCTCGACCTGGCTGCCGCCAGCGTCAACAATAGCGCCGGCCTGGTGTCGGCAGTGAATACCCTGGCTGTCACCAGTGCTGCGGCAATCCAGAATAACCGCGGCCAGATCATCAGCAATGGCAACCTCGGCTTGAACGCCAGCGCGCTCGACAACACGCAAGGCGTGGTCAGCGCCAAACAGCAGGCCGATCTGAAACTGGGCCAGGGCTTGCTCAACAACGCCGGCGGACAAATCGTCGGCACCCAGGCGTTGAACCTGCAATCGGGCGAAATCCGCAATGCCGCCGGCACTATCGCCAGCGGTTCCGGCCTGGTGCTGAACACCCAGGGACAAGCCTTGGACAATAGCCGCGCCGGCCAAATCGTCGCCGGCGGCAATCTCGACATCGCCAGCGCGCAACTCAATAACAGCAGCGGCACCATCGCTTCGCTCAAAGGGATTACCGCCATCAACACCAGCGGCCAGGCGCTGAGCAATGACAGCGGCAAGATCCAGGCGGCCGGCAATGCCACGGTCATCGCCGGCAATACCAGCAATGTGAAAGGCTTGATCAGCGGCCAAGACATCACTATCACAGCCGGTACGCTCGACAATACGGCCGCACAGATTGTCGCCGCCGGCAACCTCAGCACTAATACCGGCGCGCTCAACAATACCCAGGGCTTGCTGCAATCGGTTGGCAACGCCAGCATCGACAGCAACGGCCAGGCGATCGTCAATATCAATAGCGGCAGCGGCGGCGGCATCGTCTCCGGCGGCACGCTGGATGTGAAGGGCGGCAGCCTCAACAACCAGGCCGGTTACCTGGCCAGCAACGGCAAGCAGACGCTGGCGGTCAGCGGTGACCTGGATAACCGCAACAGCGGCCAGATCATTGCCAACGGCAGCAACACGATTACTGCCGCCAATGTGCTTAACGGCGGCGGTCTGATCCAGTCGCTGGGCGATCTCGCGATCACGGCCGGCAACAGCATCGGCAATAGCATTGGCAACAACGCCGGCCAGATCGCTGCCAACGGCGATGTCACGCTGAACGCGGCAGGCATCGACAACAGTGCTGCCGGCAGCATCAGCGCCACCAATATCCGTGCTAACGCCAATACCATCAATAACGCCAACGGCAGCATCAAAGCCGGCAAGGACGCCGTCCTCGCCACCACGCTTGGCGCCGCCAGCCTGGATAATAGCGGCGGCCTGGTCAGCGCCAAGCACGATGTCACGATCAACGCCACCGGCCTGGGCAACGCCAACGGCAAGATCGTCGGCGACAATAGCGCCACCGTCACCACCAGCAGCAACAGCCTGGGCGGCACGATTGCCTCCAGTAACGCGGTCACCCTGAACATCAACGGCGATTACAACAACACCGGTCTGCTGTCGGCCCAGAAAAACCTGACCGTCAATGCTAACAACATCAACAACAGCGGCACCCTGACCTCGGGTGATACGCTCAACGTCAATACCGGCAACCTGAGCAATTCCGGCGAGATCAGCGCCCAGACCACTAATCTGAATGTCAGCGGCACGCTCACCAATACCAGCAGCGGCCTGATCGACGGCGTCACCACCAATATCAATGCCGGCAGCACCAACAACACCGGCCGCATCTACGGCGATCTGCTGAAGATCAACGGCGGCGCCATCAACAATAGCGGCAGCGGCACCATTGCGGCCCGCCAAACCTTGTTGATCGGCGTCCAGAATCTCAGCAATACCGAAGGCGGGCTGATCTACAGCCTGGGCGATCTGGGCATCGCCGGCGCGATCGACGGCAACGGCAATCTGCAAGGATCGGCGCAGAACCTGCTGAATGCCTCCGCCAAGATCGAAGCGCGCGGCAATCTGGGGATCACTGCCGCCAATCTGTTGAATCGCGATAATCATCTGGTTACCAGAGTAGTGCTTGATCCAACGATTAACCAGGACCAGGTGCAGCCTTCAGGCTCGGCCACCAAATACAAGGCGTCCGATTGCTTCGGCGTCGGTGGCGGCGGCGACAAGGTCAATTGCATCGTCCATCCCGACAAATACGGTCAGCGCAGCACCATCGCCACCGCCCGCACCGTGGTGCCGGACCAGTGCAGCGGCGGTGGCGACAGCCAGACTTGCGTCCCCGGCTACACGGTGGATAACTACCCCTGGAATTCGCCGGTGTTTGCCCAGTTCGGCGTCACGCCGGTTACCTCGGCGGCGCCAGCCGAGCCGAATGGCCAGGGCGGCTGCTCCTTCAGCACCGATAACGGCCCGGTGGATCTGACCACTCCGCAGTGCGTACAGTGGCGCAAAGACTATGGCGTCTGGAGCACGGCTTACGAAGCAACACTGGATGCGCTGGCCGTCAAAATCGATAGCTACAACGCCAGCGTCAGGGAAGACAACCGGCTGGATCAGTTCGAGGATTACACCTGGTACAAGGTGACGGCGACGCCGAGCCATACAGAAGTGGTCAGCAGCGCGCCGGCGCAGATTCTGTCCGGCGGCAACATGACGCTGAACGGATCGGTCACCAATCAGGATAGCCAGATCGTCGCCGGCGGCGCAGTCGGCATCGTTGGTCCCGCGGTCAGCAATCTGGCCACCCAGGGTGAAAACCGCACCACCTACAACGGCACTGCCGAGTTCACACATGTCGAGACCTGCGGCTTCCTGGGCAACAAACATTGCCGCCGCTGGGATGGAGCGCAGCCATACAACGCGGCCCCGCAAGTCATCAGCGCCGATCTGCCGACCGTGGTGTACCAGCAAAACGCCGGCAACCAGACCGATAACCGCAATCTTGCCGTCGCTACCGCCAATCCGGACGGCAGCGTGGCCGGAGCAATCAGCGCCGCTACCGGCAACGCACGCGCGATTGGCGCACAGGCAGTCAACGCCGTGTTGGCGACCGGCGCCGGCGCTAACAGCACCGGCCGTGCCTTGCCGGTAGTCCAAAGCGTGGCGGCAAATGGCACCGGCTTGCGCGCTCACGATGTTATTTTGACGACAGCGCCGCGCCTGACCCTGCCCAACAACAGCCTGTTCAAGATCCATCCGGAACCGGGTTCCAACTACCTGGTGGAAACCGATCCCCGGTTTACTAACCAGCGTACATTCCTCTCCAGCGATTATTTCCTGCAAGCGCTGAACCGCAATCCGGAGCGCAACCTGAAGCGCTATGGCGACGGCTTTTACGAACAGCAAATGATCAACGACCAGATCCTGGCGTTGACAGGCCGCCGTTATCTGACCGGCTACGCCAGCACCGAAGATGAATACAAGGCGCTGATGAGCGCCGGCGTCGCCTATGCCAACCAGTATCAGTTGAGCCCCGGCGTTGCCTTGTCGGCAGAGCAGATGGCCAATCTCACTACCGACATCGTCTGGCTGGTCAGCCGTAGCGTGACACTGGCCGACGGCAGCACTCAGCAGGTACTGGTGCCGCAAGTCTACCTGCGCCGTCCGCAAGGCGGCGATCTGCAGCAAAGCGGCGCATTGATCGCCGGCGGCGACGTCATGATCAAGACCGATTCGGATCTGGTCAACAGCGGCAGCATTGCCGCCAGCAACAGCACCACGCTGCTGGCCGGTAACGATCTGCTGAATCGAGGCGGCCGTATCAGTGGCCAGGACATCGTGGCCCGCGCCCGCAACGATCTGGTCAACCTGTCCGGCGTGATCCAGGGCAGCGGCAACGATTCCACCGTCACCTTGCTGGCCGGACGCGACATCGTGCTGCAAACCCGCACCATCGACACCGTCAATCCAGAAGCCACCAGCAGCCGCACCAATATCGACCGTATTGCCACGGTACAAGGCGGCACGGTAACCCTGAACGCCGCGCGCGACCTGAACGTCAAGGGCGCTAACGTCAGCGCGGTTGGCACAGCCAGCGCGGACAATCCGAACGGCGGCAACCTGATCGCCACGGCTGGCCGCGACATCAAGGTCAGCGCCGTCGCCGGCCAGTATCAGATCGATGTTGAAAATCCAAAAGGCCACAGCGTTGAAGGCCGCACCGGCTTCATCAAGGAAAGCACGGTCAGCAACCAGCTCGCCAGCCTGAACGGCAACAACAATCTGGGCCTGGCGGCAGGCCAGAGCGGCAGCGGCGACCTGGCGCTGAAGGGCGCTAATCTCAACGCCGGCAACAACGCGCTGCTGTCAGGCAGCAATGTCAGTATCGAAGCCGTCAAGGACAGCGTCGTCAACGATATCCAGACTGTCGGCAAGAAGGAATACCACCGCATCGGCAGCGCCGACGAGACACTGGCCGGCGGCAATGTCAACGCCGGCAACAACCTGACAGTCAAAGCCACCGGCACGCTCAGCGGTACGGCCGATGCAAACGGCAACGCCGTGGCCCAGGCGGATAGCGGCAACATCAGCCTGAGCGGCGGGTATCTGGCAAGCCAGAGCGGACAAGTCACGCTGGCCGCCAACAATGACGTAACCATCAAGAGCGTCACCACCGAACACAGTACGGTGCAGGAGAGCTACGTCAAGAGCGGCGGCATGTTTTCGACCACGGCCACCACGATTGCCAAGCACAGCAGTCTGCAGCAGGCCGAGGGCAGCACGGTGTCCGGCAACAGCGTGCTGACCGTCGCCGGCCATGACATCAATGTCCAGGGCAGCAATGTGGTCGGCACCAAGGATGTGACGCTGGCCGCGGGCAATAACGTCAACATTGTGACGGCGCAAAGCAAGAGCGCGCAATCTTCGTATGAGAAGAAGGAAACTTCTGGCTTCTTTAGTTCCGGTGCGAGCATCACATTGGGAAGTAAGGAACAGGATAACGAGAACACCCTCAAGACGGTGACCAATACCGGCAGCGTGATCGGTTCCACCGGCGGCAATATCAGCATCAACGCCGGCGAGCACTACACGCAAACCGGCAGCAAGGTAATGGCGCCGGCTGGCGATATCAGCATTGCCGCCAAGGCGGTCGACATCAACGCCGCCTACGACACCACGGAACAAAACAGCAAGACCCACACCCAGCAAAGCGGCTTGTCGCTGGGCGTCAGCAGCCCGATCATCAGCGCCTTGCAGTCGATCGAGCAGATGGGCGACGCCTCCAAGAAGACGAACG
>NZ_JAGQEG010000068.1 GCF_018305005.1 Collimonas silvisoli | reverse complement strand
AAAAGCGGTGATCGGCGCCGTCATGCACAAAATGACACATCTTATTTACGGAGTGCTCCGTACTGGCAAGCCCTTCGATCCAAATTATTTAACCAACGGGCTTGCTATTCAAGACGGTATCTGACCCGCTTTGGTTTGAAGAGTACATGAAACCGGAAGGCCGGCTCAGCTTAGTCGCGGATCTCCAGAGCGCGATTGAGGCTGAGCGCAGCCAGTGAGCAAGCCGCACCAGACAGCAGGTAAAAGCTGACATAGGCCAGGCCGAAATGGGCTGAAAGGCCGAGCGCCACCAGCGGCGCAAAGCCCGCGCCGACCAGCCAGGACAGGTCGGAGGTAAGGGCGGCGCCGGTATAGCGATACTTTGCCGGGAAATTGGCGGTGACGGCGCCAGCTGCCTGGCCATAGGACAGCCCAAGCAAGCTGAAACCCAGCAGGATGAATAGGTTCTGTCCAAACTCGCCGCCGTTCATCAAGGTCGGCACAAAGGCGCTGAGCACCGCGATCAGTACGGCGCAGCTGCCTAGGGTGGTGCGGCGGCCGAAACGATCGGCAATCAGGCCGGAGGCGATTACGCCGAGCGCCATGAGCCCGGCGCCGATGACTTGGATGATCAGGAAATCACTCAACGAGCGCATCGAATACAAGGTGATCCACGACAGCGGGAACACGGTGACCAGGTGGAACAGGGCGTAGCTGGCCAGTGCAGCCAAGGCGCCGATGATGACGTTACGCCCTTGCGAGCGGGTCATTTCGAGGGCGTTGGTCGGTTCCAGTTCGCGCTCATCGAGCAGATGGGCGTATTCCGGGGTCGATACCAGGCGCAAGCGGGCGAACAACGCCACTACGTTAATCGCAAAGGCGACGTAGAAAGGATAACGCCAGCCCCAGTCAAGGAAGTCTTCAGTGGTGAGGTTCGACAGCAGGTAGGCGAACAGGCCGCCGGCAATTACGAAACCCACCGGAGCGCCCAGTTGGCCCAGCATGGCGTACCAGCCGCGCTTGTTCTGCGGTGCATTCAGCGCCAGCAGCGAGGGCAGGCCGTCCCAGGAGCCCCCCAGTGCCACGCCCTGGCCGATGCGCAACAGCGAGAGCAAGACGATTGCGGCAAAGCCCAGATGCTCAAATGTTGGCAGAAAGGCTATCCCGGCCGTGGAAATCCCTAGAATGAAGAGTGCCGCCGTCAACTTGACTTCGCGGCCGAAACGTTGCTGGATCGCCATGAACAGCACGGTGCCGAAAGGTCTTGCAAGAAAGGCAAAAGAAAAGATGATGAATGCATAAAGCGTCCCTTCCAGTCTCTGCTCGAATGGGAAAAACACCGAAGGGAACACCAGAACCGAGGCCATGGCATAGACGAAAAAGTCGAAATATTCAGACGCGCGGCCAATAACTACGCCGATAGCGATCTCGCCGGGGGCGATTTTTGAATGATCCGATTTGGCGTTTCGCGCATCGCCAATGGCCGAACGCGACGAGAAATTGGCGGGGAGTTCGCCATTGCGGCTATGAGTGCTGGTCATCATAATTTTGTCTCTTAGTGGGTTTCTATTAATGGCCATGCCAACTGGCCGTGTCGAACCCTTTCCGCTCTTGCTGGTCAGGGTAGGACAAAACGTCCAATCGCCAACGCATACCAGTGAGTGTACATTATCACGATCTGATAGTTTCGACGGGACTTTTCCTCCATGGTTTCACTCATATTGCGGCGCGGACTGCTCCTTCTTCCCCTCATTTTGCTGGCTGGCTGCGATACGGTGCTGATGAATCCGTCTGGCGACATCGCTTCCCAGCAGGGCCGCCTCATCGTTATTTCCACCATTCTGATGTTGCTGATCATCGTGCCGGTGATCGCTCTGACCATCTGGTTTGCCTGGCGCTACCGCAAAAATAATACCGCAGCACGCTACGAACCGGATTGGGATCACTCGACTCAGCTCGAACTGGTGATCTGGGGTGCGCCGCTGCTCATCATTATTGCTCTTGGCCTGATCACCTGGATCAGCACCCATACCCTGGATCCATATCGGCCGCTGTCGCGCCTGGACGCGAATCGTCCGATTCCGGCCGACGCCAGGACACTGACGGTTGAAGTGGTGGCGCTGGACTGGAAATGGCTGTTCATCTATCCGGAACAAGGGATTGCTACCGTCAATGAGCTGGCAGCGCCGGTCGATGTGCCGATCCGTTTCAAGATTACCTCATCGGCCATCATGAATTCGTTCTTCATCCCGGCATTGGCCGGCCAGATCTACGCCATGCCGGGCATGCAGACTTCCTTGAATGCGGTGATCAACCGGCCGGGCGAGTTCGACGGTTTCTCGGCCAACTACAGCGGCGCCGGATTTTCGGACATGAAGTTCAAATTCCACGGCATGACCGCGGAGAATTTCGAGCACTGGGTGCAAACCACCAAGGCCGCCAGCCGCAAACTGGACCGTGCCGACTACCTGCAGCTGGAAAAGCCCAGCCAGAAGGAGCCGGTACGCTACTACGGCGCGGTCGACCCTAGCCTGTATCACGCTATCCTGAATCGCTGCGTCGAGCCGGGCCAGATGTGCATGGACCAGATGATGGCTGCCGACGGCGGCCACAGCATGGATATCGCGCACGAGGCCAAAGAGCCGGCTCAAGAACTGGCTAAAGAACCCGCCAAACACCATGAATAAACGTTTGCAACAAGAGCCGGCGGCGCTCCGTTCTGCCTGCAGCGGCGCTGTCGTATGTGCCGCGTTTCACTTTTTCACCGGAAAGTAACGATGCTAGACCATATTGATCTGACCAAGCTGATCTTCGGCCGTCTCACCTGGGAAGCGATTCCCTATCACGAACCGATCCTGCTGGCGACCTTTGCCATGGTGGCGATCGGCGGCGTCGCCGTGCTGTGGGCGCTGACCCATTTCCGCCTGTGGGGCACTTTGTGGCGCGACTGGTTTACCAGTATCGATCACAAGAAGATCGGCATCATGTACATCGTGCTGGGCCTGGTGATGCTGCTGCGCGGCTTCGCCGACGCCTTGATGATGCGCGCCCAGCAGGCCTTCGCCTTCGGCGATTCGGCCGGCTTCCTGCCGCCGCATCACTACGACCAGATCTTTACCGCGCACGGCGTGATCATGATTTTCTTCGTCGCCATGCCGCTGGTTACCGGCCTGATGAACTACGTGGTGCCGCTGCAGATCGGTGCGCGCGACGTTGCATTCCCATTCCTGAACAACTTCAGCTTCTGGATGACCACTTTCGGCGGCGGCCTGGTCATGGCGTCGCTGTTCGTCGGCGAGTTCGCGCGTACCGGCTGGCTGGCTTATCCGCCGCTGTCAGGCATTCTTGCCAGCCCGGATGTGGGGGTCGATTACTATATCTGGGCCTTGCAGATTGCCGGGGTAGGGACGCTACTGTCCGGCATCAACCTGATTGCGACCATCGTCAAGATGCGCGCGCCAGGCATGAACATGATGAAGATGCCGGTATTCACCTGGACCGCCTTGTGCACCAACGTCCTGATCGTAGCTGCATTCCCGGTGCTGACCGCCGTGCTCGCCATGTTGTCGCTGGACCGCATCGTCGGCACCAATTTCTTCACCAACGACATGGGCGGCAACGCCATGATGTATGTCAACCTGATCTGGATCTGGGGCCATCCGGAAGTCTACATCCTGATTCTGCCTGCGTTCGGCATCTTCTCTGAAGTGGTTTCCACCTTCAGCAGCAAGCGCCTGTTCGGCTATACCTCGATGGTTTACGCCACCGTGGTGATCACCATCCTGTCATATCTGGTGTGGCTGCATCACTTCTTCACCATGGGTTCCGGCGCCAGCGTCAATTCTTTCTTCGGCATTACCACGATGATCATCTCGATCCCGACCGGCGCCAAGATTTTCAACTGGCTGTTCACCATGTATCGTGGCCGCATCCGTTTCGAACTGCCGATGCTGTGGACTATCGGTTTCATGATCACCTTCGTCATCGGCGGCATGACCGGTGTGCTGCTGGCAGTGCCGCCAGCCGATTTCGTCTTGCACAACAGCTTGTTCCTGATCGCCCACTTCCATAACGTGATCATCGGCGGCGTGCTGTTTGGCATGTTTGCAGGGATTAACTACTGGTTCCCGAAAGCTTTCGGCTACAAGCTGGATGATTTCTGGGGCAAGTGCTGCTTCTGGTTCTGGACTATCGGTTTCTACGTCGCCTTCATGCCGCTCTACGTGCTGGGCTTGATGGGCGTGACCCGCCGTCTCGGCCACTTCGAAGATCCATCGCTGCAGATCTGGTTCCAGATCGCCGCGGTCGGCGCGGTATTGATCGCGCTCGGCATCGGCTCGTTCGTGGTGCAGCTGATCGTCAGCTATCGCCGCCGCGACGCACTGCGCGATACGACCGGCGATCCATGGGGCGGCCGTACCCTGGAGTGGTCGACCTCGTCGCCGCCGCCGGACTACAACTTCGCGTTCACGCCGAAGGTGTATGACAACGACGCCTGGACCGACATGAAGAGCGAAGGCTACGCCCGGCCGCAGGATGGCTTTGTGGCGATCCATATGCCGAAGAACACCAGCGCCGGCATCATCATTGCCGGGCTCAGCGCAGTCCTGGGTTTTGCCCTGATCTGGCAAATGTGGCTGGTGGCGGGTCTCGGCTTTGCGGCGATGCTGGCAGCGATCATCATCCACACCTTCAATTACAACCGCGATTACTACATCTCGGCGGACGAAGTCGTCCGTACCGAGGGTGAACGCACACGCTTGCTGGGCAGCCATGTCTGAGATTACACAAACTTCCGTCGACGCCTTGAGCGCGAATACGAGCTCGCGCTTTTTCGTGCGCGAGCACCATCCAGAAAACGGCACTTTGCTCGGCTTCTGGCTGTACCTGATGAGCGACTGCCTGGTGTTCGCCTGCCTGTTCGCGACCTACGCCGTACTCGGCCGCAATTACGCCGGCGGCCCGACCGGCGCCGAACTGTTCGACTTGCCGCTGGTGGCCGTCAACACGGCGCTGCTGTTGCTGTCGTCGATCACCTACGGTTTCGCGATGCTGGAGATGCAGCGCAAACGCACCGGCAGCACTTTGGCCTGGCTGGCGGTGACCGGCGTACTGGGCGCCTGCTTTATCGGCTTCGAACTGTATGAATTCGCGCACCTGATCCATGAAGGCGCAGGACCGCAACGCAGCGGTTTCCTGACTTCGTTCTTCGCGCTGGTGGCCACCCACGGCCTGCACGTCAGCTTCGGCATCGTCTGGCTGATCACGCTGATGTTCCAGGTCAACCGCCACGGCCTTACCCCTGAAAACGGCAGGCGCCTGATGTGCCTGTCCATGTTCTGGCACTTTCTGGACGTGGTCTGGATCGGCGTCTTCACCTTTGTCTATCTGATGGGAGTCTTGCCATGAGCGGGCATCAAGAACATCCGGCGCGCAATGCCGGCCACGGCCATGACGGTCACGACAGTCACCACGACGGCCACGGCCACATGCATGCCGACCACGGCAGCCTCAAGAGCTATACCACCGGCTTCGTGCTGGCAGTGATCCTGACAGCGATTCCGTTCTGGCTGGTAATGGGCAAGGTCTTCGACAAGTCCAGCACCACCGGCATGGTTTTGCTGGGCTTTGCCGCCGTCCAGATCGTCGTGCATATGGTGTATTTCCTGCACATGAACACCAAATCCGAAGGCGGCTGGTCGATGCTGGCGCTGATCTTCACGGTGATGCTGGTATTCATCATGCTGAGCGGTTCGCTGTGGGTGATGTATCACCTGAATCACAACATGATGCCGGGCATGATGTCTGAGGAAACCGTGCCGGAATCGATGCACGACATGTCTAACATGCCAAAAACACACAGCATGAACGATATGCAAAATATGCAACACATGCAACATATGCAATGAACCAGGCGCCACGCGGCACAGTGACGGACGGCAAGGGCGCAGCATCGGTTGCGCCCAGGTCCCGCTCCACAACCGTGCTGCTGGTGCTGGCCATCTGCGCCGGGTTGGCGTTTGCCGGTTTTGTTGCATTAGGAACCTGGCAGCTCAAGCGTCTGCAATGGAAACTCGATCTCATCGAACGGGTTGAGCAAAGAGTACACGCGCCGGCCGTCGCCGCGCCCGGCCCCGAGCGCTGGCGGCAGATCAATGCCGATGCCGACGAATACCGGCATGTGCGCCTCAGCGGCAAATTCCTGTATGCACTCACGGCCAAGGTCCAGGCTTCGACCGAACTGGGCAGCGGCTTCTGGCTGCTGACACCGCTCCTTACCGCCGACGGCAGCGTGGTGCTGGTCAACCGCGGCTTCAATCCCGCCAAGGCCGGCGATCAGTACCAAAGCGTTGACAGCGCTGCGCCGGAGCTTGCTACGGTGAGCGGACTGTTGCGCATGAGCGAGCCCGGCGGCGGCTTTCTGCGGCACAACGATCCTGCCGCCAATCGCTGGTATTCACGCGATGTGCAAGCCATTGCGGCGGCACGCGGCTTGTCCCGGGTTGCGCCTTATTTCGTCGACGCCGACGCCGCTCCAGCCTCTGCCGCCCAGCAAGCTGACGGCAAGCGTCCGGTCGGCGGCTTGACGGTAATCGCCTTTCACAATAATCATCTGGTTTATGCTCTCACTTGGTATGCTCTTGCCTTGATGGTGGCGGGCGCCTGCTTTTGGGTGGGGCGCGAGGAGCGGAATTTGCGCCGCAATGCCGGCGCCAGTACCGATGATATCGACCGTGAAAGTGAAGATGGCAAGTAAAATTGATATTCTTGCAAATGCAGACGAATTGAAACAGCGCTGGACCGTGGCGGCCAACGTTGAAAACGCCGCAGGCCACAAGAACATGCTGCAGCTGATTCAGCTGCGCTGGATTGCCGTGGTCGGGCAGATTACCACCATCGCTATCGTGATCCTCGGTTTCGGCATCCAGCTGCCGCTGCCGAATATGCTGAAAGTGCTGGCATGCCTGGTGGCGTTCAACATCGCCAGCCATCTGCGCTGGCATGAGCGGCGCATGGCGACCAACGGCGAGCTGTTTCTGGCGCTGCTGGTCGACGTCGGCATCCTGACCGCCCAGCTGTATCTGAGCGGCGGCACCACCAATCCTTTTGCATTTCTCTATCTGCTGCAAGTGATTCTCAGCGCCGTTCTGCTGGAAACCTGGTCGACCTGGACCATGGTCGCCATCACCAGTGCTTGCCTGGCCGGTTTGTCCTTGTTTTCCGAACCGTTGGCGCTGCCTGTCGATCATGGCACCGGTGTCTCCACTTTGTACGTGGAAGGTTTGCTGATTTGTTTTGCGTTGAATGCCGCTTTGCTGGTGTTTTTCGTCACCCGCATCGGCCGCAATCTGCGAGCCGGCGCTGCCCAGCTGGCCGATTTGCGCCAGCGCGCGGCCGAGGAAGACCATATCGTGCGCATGGGTCTGCTGGCTTCGGGCGCGGCCCACGAACTCGGCACTCCGTTGGCCACCTTGTCGGTGATCCTGGGCGACTGGCGGCGCATGCCCGAGTTCAGCAAGAATAGCGAACTGCTGGAAGAGATCAGCGAAATGCAGGCCCAGCTGCAGCGCTGCAAGAGCATTGTCAGCGGCATCTTGCTGTCAGCCGGCGAGGCGCGCGGCGAATCGTCCGTGAAGACCACCATCAGCACTTTCTTGAACGACCTGGCCAAAGAGTGGTGCGCGACCCGGCCGATTGTTTCGTTTGCCTATGAAAACCGGATCGAGCAGGATATGCCTGTGGCATTCGATTCCGCCCTCAAGCAAATGATCTGCAATGTGCTCGACAATGCGCTCGAAGCCTCGCCGCAATGGGTGAGTCTGGAAGCGATTCGGGAAGGCGATGCACTGATCTTGCTGGTGACCGACAGCGGCCCCGGTTTTGCGCCGGCGATGCTGGCGCAGCTGGGCAAGCCTTACCAGTCGAGCAAGGGACGGCCCGGCAGCGGCCTGGGGCTGTTCTTTGTCATCAATGTCGCCCGCAAGCTGGGCGGCACCGTGACCGCCCGCAATCGCGAGCAGGGCGGGGCGCTGGTCCAGCTCACCTTGCCGCTGGCCGCGATAAGCCTTGAAGAGGAGCCACAACATGGCGGCTGATCGTCTGCTGCTGATCATTGAAGACGACGCCACTTTCGCGCGCACGCTCGGGCGTTCGTTCGAGCGCCGCGACTATACCGTGCTGCTGGCGGCCAACCTGGAGCAGGCCGCCGCGCTGCTGCGCCAGCATTCGCCGGGTTATGCGGTAGTCGATCTCAAGCTGAGCGACAATAGCTCCGGCCTGGCTTGCGTGCAAATGCTGCACAAGCATGATCCCGCCATGCTGATCGTGGTGCTGACCGGTTTCGCCAGCATCAACACGGCGGTAGAGGCAATCAAGCTTGGCGCTTGCCAGTATCTGGCCAAGCCGTCCAATACCGACGATATCGAAGCCGCCTTCGGCCATGTCGCCGGGGTTGCCGAGATTGAGCTGAGCACCCGTTCGACGTCGATCAAGACTTTGGAGTGGGAGCGGATCCATGAAGTGCTGGTAGAGACCGGCTTCAATATCTCGGAAACCGCGCGGCGCCTGGGAATGCACAGGCGCACGCTGGCGCGCAAGCTCGAAAAACAGCGTATCAAATGAGCGCTGCGAATAACAGACCCTAGCATAAGCCACCACAATACGGGAGCCGCCTTGTAAGTAGCGATACATGATTAACACTATAAGCAGCTTCCTCGCACCGGAAACGGGCGAGGCGGCAAGAGCGGCTGATCAATTCAGCCATTTTCCATCTGCTTATGGAGTCTCATATCATGTCTGCTATCTTGTCTCAGCATCCTGTCACCAAAGAAAACGAAGTAGAAGCTATCCCATTTCCGCTGGTTTATTTACGGCCACGGCAAGCCAAAACGTTCCGCCATTCGATCGATGTTTACCTGAAAGACTCGAACGCCACCGGAAATATTTATTTTGCGCGGCATTTCGAGTGGCAAGGGATCTGCCGCGAACGTTGGTTTTTCGAGTGCATTTCCGCCGACATGCTGCAATCGCTCGGGGTCTTCATTACCAAGGAGGCGCAACAGCAGTATGTATGCGAGACATTTGCGTTCCAGAAGATTGAGTGCGAGGTGAATACTTTCGCCATCAAGCAATGCTCGTTTTCCTTGTCGTTTCGATTTCTGGTGGATGGCAAACTGGTCGCGACCGGTCATCAACAAATAGTTTTCGCCAACAAGGAAAAAAAAATCTCGCGTTTGCCTGAACACATTCTCGAAAAAATCCGGGAATATGAAATCGATAAAGCGGAATAAGGGAGTAGCAGCTTGTCTGGCTGGCCCCTAAGCTAGACGCCAGGCGGAGGAGGGATAGCAGTGTCTTTCTCCGTCCGGCGCAGTTCCGATTCCGCAGGCATCTCGCCCGATGTGTTTTTCACCACCGGGAATTCCAAAGTAAATGTCGTATATTGCCCGGCCACGGAATCGCACAGGATGCGGCCGCCGAAAGACGACATCACCCGATGGCAAAAGGTGAGCCCGACACCGGTGCCGCCGCTTTCTTTAGTCGTAAAAAAGCCGTCGAAAATATTCGGCAGCGCATCTCCTGCAATCCCGGTTCCCGTATCGCGAAAGTACAGGCGATTGACGCTCTTGCCGCGCGCCGTCGATATGTGGATCTCACCCTTGCCGGCAACCTTGATTGCGTACAGCGCATTTTTCAGCAAATTGAAAAATACCAATATCAAGAGCGTATCCGAACCGTAGAATCGAAACTCCTCGGTAACGCTAACAACGATGTGCTCCCTTTCCTCGCGGTCATAGGTGTAACGATCGATTGCCTCGGTCAGGCAGTGTCCTATGGCGTGCCGGGCAAAGCTGGCTTTGTCGATTTGATCCATTCTGATGGACGCCAGCATCATGTCCAGCACCGCGCTGGTGCGGTCCACTTCATGGGTCAGCGTCTTTCCTATGGTGGCGAGATAGCTCACCGCGAACGGCGGCAGAGAGGATTCGCAAAGATGGTTCGCAACTGCCAGCTCATAGCTATGCAGAAGTGTCGGTATGTATTTACTGATGCCCTGCGCCTGGTTGCGGATAGAGAGCAGCGGCGTGCGCATCTCGTGAGCAACGCTGGCGGCAATCGCCATCGGGTTGAACAAGCCGTACTTCACAATTGCGACGGTGAAGATGCCAAGGCTGACGGCGATGAACAGGACACCCGGCGGATAGAACTCGAAACCGTAATTGCACAGGTAATCGACCGCCGCAAAAAAATAAGTGAGTATGCCGGCGATGCACAAGCGCAGCCTGACGCGTTTATTGGGCGGCGCGTGTCGTTGCTGAAGAAAAGTGATGTAGAGACCGCGATTTACCACCACCACCGTTTGCAGCACATGAATCGGATGGAGCAGCCCTGCTTTAGGATAGTAGCCCCAGAAATATTCATAGAAGCCGGCAACGAAGAGGTCGCTGCCAAGCAGAAAAACCGCCAGGATCGAGGCTATTCCATACGACAGGTAGACCAGATGGCGCTCCCCCGGACGATCCGAAACTTCGGTCAGGAAATGGTACAAGCTGGTCGGTAAAAACAGGATCAGCAGATAGCCGAATTTGATCAGGAACATCGCCAGGCCCGGCGTATGAACCTGAAATAACACAGCCCAGGTACCCTGCCAAAACGCAGAAGTGATGCACAACGCGGAAAAACTGACGCCGATACGGGTAAAGCCTTGCGTGCAGACCACGTACAAGCCATAACCCAGAAATACGGACGCGACTAAGGCGGGCAATATTGAGTACATTGGCGATGTTTAAGGATGGGTATCCACGTGAGGAGGTTGCTCATTATATAACTCGTAACGCTGCATCAAGTCTGGCCGGGATAGATCTGCGCAAACTACGCTATTTCTGATTCGTACAATACGTTGCAATAAGTTGCAGTGGGGAAATATATCATTCAAATGTCACGAATGGCGTTTTACCGGTGGATTATAACCACCGATTCTGAACGCCCTCGATTAGCTGCCACGCGTACACTGGCGCCGAGCCCTGTCGGAGAAAAAAACAATACAGAAAATTACGTGCCGATCGCGTGCTAATCACGATGACTCAGACCGCGGGCGGACCGGCTATATTCAAAGGCAAACCTTTGAATTGCTTACGTAACGCGGCGTCTGGAACGCCTCCGACCGCGATCCGCGAAAAAACTGCTGCGAAGGCAGTTCATCTAGTGCCGCAGTTGCGTTATTCGAAAACCATTTAGAGAGGCGCTAGTCAGCCGCAGGCATCGTTGCCTGCCGCCAGCGCTTTCAAGGCCGGCAGGTCCAGCAATTCCAGGTTGCGGTTGCTGACTGCAAGCAGACCGTCCTTCTTCAGCCTGGACAGCAGGCGGCTGATGCTTTCTATGGTCAGGCCGAGATAGTTGCCGATGTCTTCGCGTGTCATGCGCAACTGAAAATTGGTGGACGAATAGCCACGCGCTGCATAGCGCGACGACAGATTCACCAGAAAAGCCGCAAAGCGCTGTTCGGCGCGCATATTTCCTAGCAACAGAATGACGCTTTGCTCACGGGTGATTTCCTTGCTCATGATGCGATGGAAATGACGCAACAAGGCGGGAATGTCGCTGAATAATTCTTCCAGGCGGGCAAACGGGATTTCGCAGACTTCGCTATCTTCCAGAGCCATTGCATCGCATTGATGCATGTCGGTGCTGATCGCATCCATGCCCAGCAGTTCGCCGCTCATTTGAAAACCGGTGATTTGCTCGGCGCCGTCGGGATTGGCCTGGTAAGTCTTGAATTGGCCGACCCGCACTGCGTAGAGGGCCGTGAATTTATCGCCGATCCGGTACAGGACGCCATCGCGCGGCACACGGCGGCGGCCGATGATGCCGTCCAGCCGCTGCATGTCGGACTCATCCAGACCCATCGGCAGGCAAAGCTGGTGCATGCTGCAAGACAAGCAGCTGCTGCGCAGGGCGGTGACATCCAGCAGTGGTGCTGCACGGGCAGTGACTTGATTCATGGCGTGGTTCGATAGTGGGCGCGGCGTTGCAAATCCGCGACCGGCTATTTTACCTCACCGTCATGCGCCGCAGAACGGCGCGCAGCCGGCCCAAAGCCGGCCGGCTACAATCTTTTTCTCAGGCGACGATCACGGCCTGACTGGTCGGCATCCCCGAAAAATCGGTCCAGCAACGGCACCGGAAATCGTACAGCTTGCAACGCCGCGCCGTATCGAAATACCAGCGCCAAGAGAATTTCTGGATCACGATGCGCAGCGGCAGCATGGTTTCCAGAATCTGCTGCGCCTCTTGCAGGCGATACAGCGGGATGCTCATGTCAACGTGATGCGCAGTGTGCTCCATGATGTGATGCAAGAGCGTGCCGATGCGGTAGCGAAAGGTCAGGTGCACGGTGGTCGAAACGAAAGGCTGCGCCGCCGCCCACACGCTTTTCCGGTCGTACCAGGCGACCCCGGTATGCGTGTGATGAACGTAGACTACAAAACCGATCATCGCATTCCAGAACAGGAAAGGCAGTACAAAACCCGCCGCCAGCGTCAGCCAGATCGCTTGGCCGGTCGCCAGTGCGGCCGCCGCCAGCGCCGCGATCCAGACCATGGCCGCCGCCGTCACCAGTATCCCGTCCCAGATAAATACCGGCCGCCGCGTCGGCATGTGCCGCCGGCTCGGAAAATACATGCGCTGCCACCACATCTCGACCAGGTAGTACAACCACGGCCCCCAGCCGCTGCGATAGATCCGTTCCAGCCATTGACGCCAGCGCGGCAGGGCCTGAAATTCTTCCAGCGACAAGGGATGCCAGACAAAGTCGAAACCTTTCAAATTGGTATAACCGTGATGCACCACGTTATGGCCGACATCCCACAGGCTGTAAGGCGTCAGCGAAGGCAGGAAAACCAGGCGGCCGAGCCAGCGGTTGAGACGCCGGTGCGGGGTGAAGCTTTGATGGCAGGCGTCGTGGCCGAGAATGAACAGGCGGCCGATGATGAAACCGGCGACAGCACCGAACAACAATTTTGCCGCGACTTGCCGCAGGCAGACAGTGGCGACGATGGCCAGGCCAAACAGAAGCAGATCGAGCAGAACCAGAGCCACTGCGCGGCTGGTGCTGCGTTGCCCGATCGGCAGCAGCCAGGAACGGATGACTTTGCGATGCGGCATCGCTACCGACGGCGACACCGGGTTGGGCAAATGGGGGAGGGACATTTGAAAAAACCTTTGACGAAGAAATGAAACGCCGGCTGATGTTAGGCGATTTAAAACAGCCGGACGTTGACTTCGATCAAAGATTTGCGGGATTGCGGGTCGTTCTTAATTTTTGACATGTCAGAAATATATGCTGCGTCGCAAAGAAAAATATATATAATTTCCGCACGGCAATTTTTGCCCTTCATGATTCAACGCTGGTCTTCCCCAGACCAAGTGGGTCTTGATTTAACCCAGCAAAGTACGGCCATAGGATTTTCCGACGGGAATCATCTTTTGGCTGCAGCATTTCGGTCTGCAAAGCAAGGTTTTTTCTTTCCCCCTGAAAAGGGCTCAAAAATGATGGTTTTTGGAGAAGAAAATGAATCGGAATTTGAGTAGATTTGCGTTAATTCTCAGCTTCGCCTGTTTTTCTATCAGTTCCGTAACATTCAGCCCGGCCCTGGCCGCCACAGTCACCAGGCAAATATCCAGCAGCGGCACAGTCAGGATTCCAGCCACCACCATCGGCGTCGATGGCTTGTCGTCGCCCGAAACATCGCCGGTATTTTCGAACGTCCCTAATCTTGCCGATGGCCCCACTGCTGCGGGTACCGCAGGCGCCGCCGGTAAAAGCGCAACGCAAAGCACCGCCAACGTGCTGGCGCGCGTGGCAAAGTTCAAGATAAACCGCAGTATTGCCAAGGCACAGGGCAAGGGGGAGTGGGCCGAAGCGCTGGACAAAGATGTGCCGGACCGCCGGGTGCAAATCAGTTTTGACGGCGAAAATTCGCGCAACCAGCGACTGGCAAACAACAGCAACCAGTTTTCCATGGAACCGCCCGATCAGGGGCTCTGTGCGGGAAACGGTTACGTCATGGAATCGCTGAATGACGTCATGAAGATCTATAACCGTAAAGGCGTGGCATTAAGCGGCGATATTGCGCTCAATACATTTTATGGCTATGCGCCGGCAATTAACCGCCAGGTCAAGCCGCGCGTTTTTGGGCCATCGATTACCGACCCGGCCTGTTATTTCGATCCGGACGCAAGACGCTGGTTTCATCTGGTTCTGACGCTGGACACCGATCCTGCGACCGGCGCGCAAACCGGCAGCAATCATCTCGATCTCGCGGTCAGCTCGTCCGCCGATCCACTCGGCAGCTGGACCGTGTACAAGATTGCCGTGCAGGATGACGGCACACAGGGCTCGCCGCGGCATCCAAACTGCCCTTGCCTGGGCGATTATCCGCACATCGGCGCCGACGCCCATGGCATTTACCTGACCACCAACGAATTTCCATTTTCCGGCGGATTCAACAGCGCGCAAATATATGCCATATCGAAAAAAGCGCTGATCAGCGGCACTGCCTCGATTCAAGTAGTGCAGCTGGACACTGCCGATTATCTGCTCGACGGCAATCCGGGGTTCACGGTGTGGCCGGCGGTGTCCCCAGCCGGCGATTTTGAACGGGGCAACCACGGCACCGAATATCTCTTGAGTTCAGTCGCCGTGTTTTCCAATACAGGCAACGATAACCGTCTGCGGGTGTGGGCAGTTGGCAATACCGAATCTCTGGATGACGCCACTCCTGCGCTGACACTTTTGCATAACGTCGTCAACGTCGATAGTTATGGCGTGCCGCCTGCAATCCCGCAGAAACCGGGCAGTGCGCCCCTGAGAGATTGCCTGAACGATCGCAGCCTGGTGACGCCTGCCGGCGTTGGATGCTGGAACTATCTGACCGCAGTCCAGCCGGCAGTCGCGGAAACCCTGGTGGCGATCGATCCCAACGATTCGCGCATGCAACAGGTGTTTTTCACCGGCGACCGCTTATACGGCGCACTCGACACCGTGGTCAATGTCGCCGGCCAGGAACAGACGGGGATTGCCTACTACGTGCTGAACCCTTCTGTTTCGTCCAATCTCACTAGCGCGTCGGTAATCAAGCAA
This sequence comes from Collimonas silvisoli, assembly GCF_018305005.1. GTDB lineage: Bacteria > Pseudomonadota > Gammaproteobacteria > Burkholderiales > Burkholderiaceae_D > Collimonas > Collimonas silvisoli. Next base: position 16,472 of record NZ_JAGQEG010000068.1, on the reverse strand, counting down.
GGCCAAATAGCGATTGCCGGCAACAGCGTTACGCGGCCGGCAATCGCTGCACTGCCTAACGGCAAAGGCGTGATCGGCTTTACCTTGGTTGGCGCGGATCACTATCCGAGTGCGGGCTATATTCATTTCAACCGCGACCGGGGTCATCGGGGTGAGTTGGTCAAGGTCATCGCAAACGGACTCGGGCCTGACGACGAGTTCGGCTCGTATAACGCCTTTGGGACGCCGCGCAGCCGCTGGGGCGATTATGGCGCGGCGGCGGTTGACGGCAACGATATCTGGCTGGCTAACGAATACATTGCGCATGCCTGCACGCTGGCGCAATACACCGATCCTGCCGCGCTGTTCAGCTGCAATGGAAGCCGCGTCGCCCTGACTAATTGGGCAACCCGTATCAGCCGCATCGAGCCCTGAAGCCTGTTTCGTAGTTAACATTATCGGCGGCTCCATTCGTGGAGCCGTTTTTTTATTTGTCTGGCCATCTCCGAAGCGGGCCTTCAGGCGACAAATCCCGCCTCGCAAATGGTTGATTCCGCAGCTCTTGAGGATGGCCAAGTAAGGAATTTCTGATGCCAGCTTCCTTCTTGCTTACATAGAAATCACGATTTCCCGATGACTCCCGTTTTCCGTATTGATTAAAATTTCCAATTGGAAATATGTGAAGTCTTCCAAGGCCTCACATAGCCGGGCTCTTATCTCAACTCTCGAAGGTCGCAAATGAAACGTAAAGACAGCACAGATGAATATATAAAAAACGCAAACAGATTGCTGGATGCGGTCATTACCAGACTCGGGCTCAAGAACGACGCCGCGCTTTCACGCTACCTTAAAGTGCGGCCGCCGGTCATCAGCAAGATTCGCCATGGCCGGCTCTCGGTTGGCGCCTCCCTTTTGATTACTATTCATGAAGCCAGTGAATTATCCATTGCTGAATTGAAGAGCTTCTTGCAATCGAATGATCCTCCGTCGAAGGGCTTGGCATGATAAGCTGCCGGCCAGGCAAACCGGGGATTACCGCTATCGCTCAGGAGCCGTAGATATTGACTTGGCATGAATTAAAGTGTTTCATCCGAGGAAACTTATTCATCCAACTATAAAAAAGGCGATTGGATCGGGAATGCCGTTGATCTTGCGCTGGCGTTATCGCTTGATTGTGCTGCTGTGGCTGATTTGCATGCCGCTGCAGGTACTTTGCCAGCAACTGCCGTTGCGCTACTACAACCAGAGCGATGGCCTGGGGAATCTGGCCGTCACGGCGCTGGCGCAAGAGCAGGGAGGCTATCTCTGGATCGGCACTCAAGGCGGATTATTCCGTTACGACGGCGCGCGCTTTCAACGCTTTGAGTTGAGCCCCGGTTTGAGCAATCCGTTCATAACGAAATTGCACGTCGATGGCAGCGGTCGATTGTGGGCCGGCACCAGCGACGGATTGTATCGATGGCAGGGGCAGCGCTTCGTGCCGATGCAGTTTCAAAATGCCAGGTTCACCTTCCACGAGGGGCAGACCTTCGCAAGCTTTGGGCCGGATCGTCTGCTGGTGCTGAGCCAGGATCGATTGTGGCTGTTGAAATCGGACGATCACGGCCAATCCTGGCAGGCGCAGGAGTTTTTCGACGCGGCGCAACTGTCGCATTACCCCGAGATGCGCAGCCTTTTCAGCATTCATGTCGGCCCGCAAGGAGACCTGTGGCTGGGGTGCGGACAAGCTTTGTGTCATTACGATCAGGGAAAGCTGGCCGTCTTGGGCAAAGCCAGCGGTTTACCCGCCGAAAATTGGCGGGCTATATTGCATGACCGGCAAGGGGCGCTCTGGGTGCGTGGCGACAGCCACATATTCGTGTTGCCGGCGGGCGGCCACATGTTCCAGGATCGTTCACCCGGGCAAAGAGGGCAGAAAAAGGCAAACGCGGTTCCTTTCCTGGTGATGGATGCAGGCGGCCGGATGTTCAGCAGACAGGATCAAGGCATCATCCGCTGGAGTGGCAAGCGCTGGGAATCATTCGACGAGTCCAGCGGGCTGACAGTTGGCGGCGGCGTCAACTCCATCCTGGTTGACCGGGATGGCGGCGTCTGGCTTGGATCGCTAGGGCATGGCCTGATTCATTGGACAGGCTATCCGAATTGGGAGAACTGGACATCCAGGCAAGGCTTGCCCAGCAACGTCGTGCTGTCCTTCCTGCGCGACCGGGAAAAGCTGCTGCACGTCGGCACCCGTTCCGGTTCCGCGATATTGCAGAAGCCCGGACACTTTTCCATTGCGCCGGGAACCTATGGCGGCAGCTCCTACCAGTGGGGGGAAATGGTTGAAGACGCCAAGGGCAATCTCTGGGCAGGCTCGATGTCGGGATTTCTGGTGCGTCGCGGCCGCGGCGCAGAAGCCGACGTCAAGATCGCAAAACTGCCCTTCATCGGCGACTTGTTCTTCGATGCGTCAGGACAACTCTGGATTGCCACTGCGGCCGGTATTTACCGCATCAGGCAACCGGAATCCGATCCGGTGCCGGTAAAGGTCACGGATTTTCCGTCAATCGAGAATATCAATGCCTACCAGGGATGCCTGGGCCGGGCGGGAGTGCTGTGGTTTGTCACCGATAAAGGCGTGTTGCGTTTTGATGGCGCGCATTGGCGCAAGCAGCGATTCAAGCCGGCAGCACAGGTTTTCCAGCCTAGCACCATCGCTTGCGGCCGTGACGGGACATTGTGGCTGGGCGGCGAAACCGGGAGGATCTGGCGCGCCACCGAGCAGGGCGAGGTGCTGGAAATAAACGACGTCACGCCGCCGTTGCTGCTGGATCAAACAGTAATATCGCTGCTTGAAGATGGCCGCGGCTGGCTATGGGTGGCGACAGGGGCGGGAATCGGCGTATGGAATCGCACGCAATGGCGGTTTTTCAATCAGGATAGCGGCCTGGTCTGGAATGACACCAATCAGAACACTTTTTATGAGGATGGCGACGGTTCGATGTGGGTGGCAACCAGTAACGGGGCTTCCCATATCTTGCGGCCGGAGTCGCTGTTCGCGCCGCTGCAGCTGGGGGTGCTGGTGGAAAGCATCGATCGCGACGGGGCGACGCTTGCTCTCGACCAGCCGGTCCGCCTGCCGTGGACCTCGGGGCCGCTCAATTTCAAGCTGGCTGCGCTGTCATACCAGAATCGCGAGACCCTCAATTTCCGTTACCGGATGCAAGGCCTGGAGCCGGACTGGGCAAAGACCAATATCCCGGAAGTGCGTTATGCGGCTTTGCCTCCCGGCCGTTATCATTTCCAGGTGGCCGTCGATAATCCCGCCATGCAGGCTTATTCTCCGACGCTGGAAGTCGAGGTCGTGATTCTGCCGCCGTGGTGGGGGACCAAGACTTTCCGTGCCGTCTGCGGTTTGCTGCTGATGCTGCTGCTGTTCTTGACGCATCGCTACCGGGTTCGCTGGCTGATTGCCCGCCAGCGTCTCAAGGAACAACTGGCGCGTGAGCGCGCCTATGAACTGGAGGCGTCGCGCGAAGAGGAACGCAAACACCTGACACGCGAAATTCACGACGAATTGGGACAGCACCTGTCGGCGCTGCGCATGGGGGTGTCGGTGGTGGGGCTGGAGTTTGGTGAAAAAAATCCATCGCTGCAAGGGAAAATCGAACGCATGGTAACGCTGGTGGACGCCACCATCAAGGTAGTGCGCAACGTCGTCTCGTCGCTGCGGCCGTCGGCGCTTGACATGGGAGTGGTGTCGGCACTGGAATGGCTGAGCGAGGAGTTTACAGGACACACCGGCATTCCATGCAGCCTGGACGTGTGTGAGGAAAACATCGTCCTGGATGATACACGGGCGACCACCATTTTCCGCATCGCCCAGGAATCGCTCACCAATATCAGCCGCCACGCGCAAGCTAGCCAGGTGAAAATCAGCCTGGAGAGAATCGACAAGCATTACGTGCTGCAGGTGCGCGATAACGGCATGGGATTCGATACTGCTCTGAGCAAAAAGAAATCGTTCGGCCTGATCGGCATTCGCGAACGTACCTCCATGCTCGGAGGCGAGGTTGCCGTCTTCAGCGTGCCTGGTGTCGGCACCACAATCAAAGTGTCGATTCCCGTCGCCGATGAAGCGCTGAATCAATGAGGGCGAAGATCGATATTATTGGCGATATTGCGCAATCAATTACTCGATCAGATTGTAGGTAATCGCGTAGCGCACCAGCTCGGCGTTGTTCTGGAAGTTCATCTTTTGCATCAGCCGCGCCTTGTGGGTGCTGACGGTTTTGTTACTGATCGACAGTTCTTCGGCAACCTGGTTGACGCTTTTGCCGCGCACCAGCAGGCGCAGGATGTGGAATTCCCGGTCGGACAACATTTCATGGGGCGGACGCTGATCGGAACTGCTGGATTCGAACACCATCTGCTCCGCCAGTTCAGGATCGATGAAACGACCTCCCGCAACCACTTTGCGAATCGCGTTCATCAGTGTTTCCGGTTTGTTATCCTTGGTCAGGTAACCGGAGGCGCCGGCTGCCAGCGCCCGCCGTGCAATCGGCAATTCATTGTGCATGCTGAGCACCAGAATCGGCGGATAGGATTCATGGGCGCGGATGCGCTGGATAAGATTGACGCCGCTGACGCCCGGCATGGTCATGTCGAGCAATACCAGGTCGATGCCGCCCGCATGCACGGCGTCCAGCACCTGGCCGCCGTTGACGGCTTCTCCGGCGACCGCCACCTCTTTGCCAAGGGCAAACAATTGTTTTAACCCTTCACGCATAATCGCGTGATCGTCGGCAATCAGTACTCGTATCATGAATCCCTCAATTTCTTGTGGATAGGAATGCCTACCCTGATTATTGTTCCTTGATCCGGCATGCTGGAAATTTCAACTTCACCCTCCAGCATCAGCACGCGTTCGCGGACGCCGATCAGACCGAAGGTTTGTTTTTTTTGTAATAGCGAGTTGAATCCCTTGCCATTATCGCGCACCTCCAGCAGGTAATGGCTTTCTTTTTGCTGCACTGTGATCTGGACTTCGGTTGCGTCCGCATGACGGCTGATATTGGTCAGCGATTCCTGCGTAATCCGGAAAATTTCGGTAGCGCGTTTTTCATCCAGATGGATATCCTCTTCAACCACGCACAACATGCATCGTATGCCGGGGTGTCCACGGTTGAATTCTTCCACCAGCCATTCCAGTGCAGGCACAATCCCCATGTCGAGCGCTGACGGGCGCAACCAGGTCACCAGGTTGCGTACTATCCGAATCGTGGAATCGACCAGCGTTATCATGCGCTGAATTATTGCTTGCGACGACGCATTATCTTCATTGTATTGGAGCTCGAGGACTGACATGCCCATGCGCAATGCCGACAGGCACTGTCCCAGTTCGTCGTGAATTTCACGCGACAGGTGCCGACGCTCATCTTCTCTTGCGGTTACGTTGTGCGCAGCCAGTTGCCGCAGCAGTAGCTGCGATTCTTCAAGACGGCGCTGGGTTTCTTTCAGGACGGTGACGTTCTTGCCGATCGCCAGCGCGCCGATTACTTCGCCATCCGGGTTGCATTCTGCTACGACGTGGAAGGCATAATCGGCAGTTTGCAGATCCGCTTTGCCCCCTCTGAGAAAAATCTGCGCAGGGATCCTGGTTTCCATGACTTTGCATAGCGTCGCGTTGAATTCTTCGCCCGAGATGCCGGTCCGCCATTTTGCATCCGGCATTTTGTTCATCGATTGTCTTGCCGGAATGCCGGTTTCCTGTTCATAGGCAGGATTGACGTAGGTGCGTCGGCAATTGCGGTCGTATCGCACCACCAGATCGGGCAGGTTTTCAGCCAGCGTGCGGAATTCCTGCTCGCGCTTACGCAACAATTCATCCACCTGTTTGCGTTCGGTGATGTCGCGCCCGATCGCAAGCACGCCGGTGGTCGGCCCGTCTTCGTCTTTCTTGGGGATAAAGCGTATCTCAAAAATGCGTTCCCCCTCCGACGTTATCCGTCTGTTTTCTATCGTATGGGGCGCCCCTAGCCGGATGGTTTCTTTGATGTATTTCCCCAGTTGTTCATCCGGATCGAACTGCAACTCGTGCGGCGTTTTACCGATGAAATACTCGGCGGACCGACCGGCAATCTGCGTGATGGACGGATTGACGTATGTATGGCGGCCTTGCAAATCAAAACGAGCAATCAAATCGGGCAGATTCTCGACCAGCGTGCGCAGTCTCATTTCGCTTTCCTTGAGAGCGGTGATGTCCCGTCCCAGCGACAAGACACTGATAACTTGCCCGCTCGGGTCCAGTTCAGGCATCAGCTGGAATTGAAAGCAACTGGTTTTGCCGTCCGGGGAGCGCATATAGAGCTCGGTTTCCTGCTTCACGCCGCTCTGCAGGACTTGCTTTATTGCGTGTTGATATTCCGCTGTCTCGTTGCCACTCAATGCAAACTCGATAGGAGTTTTACCGAGCATGTCATCTGCCGGAATACCGGTGATATGCGTCAATGCGGGATTGACGTACAAGCGTCGGCAGTCCCGGTCGTAACGGACAACAGTATCGGGAGAATTTTCCACCAGGGCGCGAAACTCCTGTTCTCGCTTGTATAAAAGCTCTTCCGTATGTTTGCGGTCGGTAATGTCGCGCACCAGCGCGACGTTGTAACTGCGGCCATGGTATTCGAAATATCTGGTGCTGACCTCTACCGGGAAGATGCGTCCGTCCTTGGTCTGATGGCGAGTTTCGATCTTGTTGGAGCCATGGATCTTGATGTAATCAAAGCATTCAGGCCAGCGCTCCGCCGGCCAGTCGGGGTCGATATCGGCTACACCCATGCCAAGCAATTCCGAGCGGCTGTAATTGAGCGCTCGACAGGCTGCATCGTTGACATAATGAAAGCGGGCGTGCTGATCGATCAGGAACAGGCTGTCGTTGATTTGATTCAGGGTGAATTCGGCCAGCGCCAGATCCTGCGGGCAGATATCCAGATTCGCCAGATCCGCCTTACCGACGAATTCATCGGCGGATGCGAGGCCGAAGGCGTCGACAAACGGCCGGTTGACGGCGAGAAAGCGGCTTTCCGTATCTTTAAGCCAGGCCAGGAATAGAAAATTGTCGAACAATATGCTGCGTTGATGATCCTCGTCCAGGCGGTGCTTCTTTGGTGATGCCTCCTCGCCAATGCAGATAAGCTGAGAGAAGAAATACAGGAGTCCTCCACACGCGTCACGCACTGGCGAGATGTGTAACAACCTCCGGGCGATTTGGCCGTTTTTGCGGATATATCGCGATTCCAGGCGCAAGCCGTCGGCCGTGTCATAGATCAATCGATCAAATGCATTCTGGATTAAAAGCCGGTCATCAGGATGCAGGATGTCTGCGAAATGCTTGCCGATCAATTCTTCTGCTTCATGTCCGAGGAATGCGCGCATTGCGGCATTGAGCGCCAGGAAGGTTTGGTCCGGGCTGACGATCATCGACGCAGTTGCAGACTGCTCGAAGATTTTTTGAAAAAAATCTTCCCCATTGAGTGGCAAATTTATGGCGGGCTCATTTCGCATAGAGGTCATTTAGATAGCTTTTTACGGCGGAGTCTGGTGTATCGCAGCTGCTCAGCAATCTCTTGCCGAGCACCTGAAATAACCGATCGCTATCGATTGTAGTGCGGCCTTATCCATTTTTGCTATACATGACTTGAAGCCTGATGGACCCTCTTCAGCGGTCGCAACCGTGATCCCGGCCTGCGCAGGAACGAGCGATCACGGGAAGAAGCGCGATTTTCATAGGGGCGCGGGGCGATGACAGTTTCGGGAGTGGTCACGCACGCAGGCATTGACCTACATCAAAGGCGGAAATGCCTACGATAAATTCAAGAAATTCCCACAGTGTTTTTGTCGTTTTTAACTCCAGGCTTGCCGGCTAAGGATATCCCTACATTAAGATCAGGATGCGCCGATATTTCCTTAATGGAAGAATTGTTATTCTAGATTTAGTTGTGTTTCATTTTTGGCGCGATTATATTCCCCGCTTGCAGATGCGCAAAGAACCGTGCTGGCCGGCTTGCGAAAGCGCTTGTTTGTAAAATCACATCTGAAGAGAAAGTCGACATGGTCACGGCAAGTAAAGGTTTTACGCTGATCGAAATGATGATCACGGTCGCCATCATTGCAATCCTGTCGGCCATTGCCTATCCGAGTTATACCGATTACGTGCTGCGAGGTTATCTGGTGGACGCCACCAACGGTATGTCCGCCGCGCAGGCACAAATGGAGCAGTTTTATCAGGACAATCGGACCTACACCGGTTTCGATAAAGTGATTCCCTCTCTTTGTCCAGCCACCACCTCAAATTTCAGTTTTGCTTGCCCTCCTAACGCAACCGGCACCGAATATACAATCACGGCCACTGGTTCAGGGCCTGCCGCTGCATTCATATATACATACACTTACACGGTTGCTCTCGGACTGGTAAAAGCCACTGTAAAAACGAAGGCAAGTTGGGGCGGTGCATGTCCCTCTGCCTGGATCGTCAAAAAGGGCCAGTCATGCACGTGATGCAGCGCTTGTCGGAAGAGCGAGGGATGAGTCTGGTCGAACTGATGATCACAATTGCCTTGGCAATAATTTTGATGGCCGTCGCCGTACCTTCGTTCTCCGCCTGGATTCAGAATACCAAGATCAGGTCCACCGCCGAGGCGCTGCAAAACGGCATCCGGCTGGCAAAAACCGAGGCGGTGCGGCGCAGTCGGCTGGTCGATTTCCGGCTGACCGCAGTAACGCCGGAAAAAGGTGCTGCAACCTCCACGAGCGGCACTAACTGGTACGTGCAGCAAAACGACAATTTTAAGCTGGACACCGATTCAACCGATGCAAATTACAATCTTTTCATCCAGGGTTCCTCGCTATCCGGCGCGAATGCCAATGTCACTGTTGCGGGTGACGTCGATACGCTGACTTTCAACAGCCTTGGACGCCTGAATCTGAACGGGGCTGGCGCAGCCCCCCCTTATCAATTTCAGATCAAGGGAACGAGCAGCGGTAGCCGCAACCTTCGGGTCATCGTCACGCAAAGCGGTCAGATTCATCTGTGCGACCCTCAAATCACTTTGTCCAGCACAACTCCGACGGGATGTTAATGATGAATGACTCCCTGATGAATTGCTCCCAGAAACAGCAAGGCGGCTTCCTGCTGATCGAGGTCTTGGCGGCGATCCTGATCTTTTCGTTCGGCATCCTCGGCCTGGTTGGGCTGCAAGCCTCAACCATCAATAATTCCATCAGCGCCGAAGACCGCAGCCAGGCAGCGTTGCTTGCCGATAACCTGGTTGCCACGCTATGGAACAAGAGCAAACTGGTCGGCAGCAGTTGCGACCTGCTGTGCGCGGCCGACGCCGGCAACGCCACCGACTACACCAACTGGCAGGCCAAGGTGAAGACGGCGTTCCAAGGTGGCAGCGGAGTAGCCACGCTCGACGCCAGCAATGCTAGCCTGGTCACCATTACCATTAGCTGGACCTCCGCTGTAAAGACCAATACGGCGACCGCCAGCCATACCTATACTACCGAGGTAGTGGTGCAATGAAAAAACCATTGAAAAGCAGCATAGCGCCGCTGAGCCCGTCATTCCAGCACGGCCTGAGCCTGATCGAGTTGATGGTGGCGCTGGTTATCGGCCTGGTGGTGTCGCTGGCGATTTTCAGCGTGATCTCGATCAGCGAAGCGCGTAAAAGAAACACCACCGGCGCCAACGACATGAACCAGAGCGGCGCCTTCGCGCTGTATCAGCTGGATCAGGCAATCAGGAGCGCCGGCACCGGGTTTTCCCAGGAATACACCCTGACCTTCGGTTGTGCGATCAACGCCAAGAATAGCGGCAAGGCAGTGATCCCGCCAGCCACGCTGCCGACGCCGTTTTCCAGCCTGACGGCGAATATCGGCGGCTCCTACCGTATGGCGCCAGTGATTATCTCGCAAGATCCGAACGGCAAGCTTTCCGATACGCTGATCGTGATGGCCGGCGCTGCCGGCTATGGCGAAATGCCGATCGAGTCAACCAGTGTCCCCTCTGCCACGCAGCTGCACCTGTTGAATACGCTGTCTTTTGCTGCGGGGGGAGGGCAGCAACTACTGGTGGCTGATCGTCCTAGCCAAAGCGCCGGATCGCTTCCTGCATGTCTGATTGAATCTGTCGATAGTACGTATGCCGGCCCCCCTAGTACCGGTGTTTTACCGCTGGGCGGAAAATTTTATACCGCAGGCACCGACAAGACGCTAACCAGCTATTCTTCCAACTCGGTTGCGCTCAATCTCGGGGTCAATCCGTCATTCCAGCTTTATGGCGTAGGACCGAATAACTCGCTGGTCGCCTTCGATCTGTTGAATGGAACTGCGGCCGGCACTGACCTGATAGCCGACGGCGTGGTGGAAATGCACGCTATCTACGGCGTTGACAAGGCCAACAACGGCACTATTGCATGGACTGCGCCGTCAGGCAGTTACGCTGCCAGCGTACTGCTGGATGGCAGTGTCAATGCCGGCAAACTGATTGCCTCGATCAAGTCGATCCGGATCGGCATGATTACCCGTTCGGCTGTCGAGGATAAGAACTCGGTTTCACCAGCGACCTTGCCCGCCATGTTCGAGGGCACTCTGTCCTATGCCAAGACACTGAGCGACGCGGAAAGAAAATTCCGATACCGGGTGCTGGATGCCACCATTCCCTTGCGCAATGCGCTTGCAATCAGCAACTAAGGAGGGCGCGGCATGACCATTATGACCATATTTCCCTCTACTCAATTACTCCGCGCTGATTTGCTTTCGACCCCTAAAGCTAGGTTGAAATCAAGCCAGAACATCAGGCAGCGCGGATCGGTCATGTTCATGGCCCTGATTTCCCTGCTGATACTGATGCTGGCCAGCGTTGCACTGATCAGCTCGACCGACACATCTTTGCTGACGGCCGGCAATCTGGCCTTCAAACGCGATCTGGCGAATCAGGCTGAGCGTGCCGTAGCGCAGGTCAGGACCCAGTTTGTCAGCGGTGCGCTGGTGTCGCAGACGGTTTTGTACAGCGACCAGCCGGATCAAAATTACTGGGCCCATGTTTTGCCCTCGACAACAGCATTGCCGGGCATCCCCGCTGTATTGACCGCATCGACAAAAAAAGACGACATCATCGACACCGCCACAGGCATCAGGCTGCGTTATGTGATCGACAGGATGTGCGTACCGGGCGCCACGGTTCCCGATAAATCGACTTGCACCATGGGTTCGTTTGTCGATGACAAGGGCGGCAGCGGCGGTCAGACCAAGGTGAATGCGGGCCTGGGGCCGGTCTATCGGCTCACGGTTATGGCGCTCGGCCCGCGCAATACTCAGACGTTTACCCAGATTACGTTCACTCACTAAAGCGCAGGCGGTTGACGGGCGCACTTTTACCCGTTTGGCATAAACAGGAGCATCAGTACATGAATCGAATCCCTAAGTTGCTGCAGGCGCCACGTTGGCTCAGCCGCCTGCTGTTAGCCGTGCTGATGCTGGGCAGCGTATGCGCCACGCAAGCGCAAACCGCGCTGAACGACACGCCGATGTTCAGCAACATTATCGTGCCATCCAATGTATTGCTGACCCTATCGGTTGAATATCCTACGGCGACCAGCCGTGCGCATACCGGCGCATATGCATCGAGTTCAACCTTTATCGGTTATTTTGATCCTGATAAATGCTATGACTACGACAATACCAACGGCTATTTTACGGCGAGCAAGGCGGCCACAAGTCACGTCTGTTCGGGGCAATGGAGCGGCAATTTCCTGAATTGGGCGACTACCTCAACCATTGATCCCTTCCGCTGGGCGTTGACCGGCGGTTATCGTGCAGTAGACACCACGACATCCACGGTATTGCAAAAAAATTATATGCCGGCAAGTCAAGGCGGAGTAGGGTTCTTTCCTGTCCAGGCAATTGTCAAGGATGCAGCGACGATAAGCGGCGCTACGCCATTTAGCGGCAAAAACTGGAATTCCATTTATGTGCGTGTGTATGGCTTCGGCACTTCGATGCGGGTGTCGAACAGCAATGACAAAACCACCATCAGCGTCGACGACACGCCCGGCACTTTCGGGGCTTTCGCCGCCACTGCATATACGTCGGGCGGAAAGAATATCCCGGCGTCGAGCACGACTGACGGCGCTACTTTCGATATACCGGTATTGGTCAAGGTCTGCGACCCGAATGCGGTATCGCTGGAAGCCAACTGCACCCAGTACGGCAGCAATATATACAAGCCGACCGGCTTGATTCAAGACAATGCCGATAAATTACGCTTTGCGGCGGTCTCCTATCTGAATGATTCGAGCCTCTTCCGCGATGGCGGCGTATTGCGCGCCAAGATGAAATCAGTCGGCCCCAAGACGCCGGTGCCGGGATCGACCAGTGTCGATAATCTGCAAAAGGAATGGGATCCTGCTACCGGCATCTTTGTCGATAATCCCGATAGCAGCGACGCCGCCGCCACCGGGAAAGTCACCGGCAGCACCATCGCCAACAGCGGGGTCATCAATTATTTGAACAAATTCGGCTTTGCCAGCCAGATCTACAAGAGTAATGATCCGGTCAGCGAATTGTATTACACGGCGATCCGTTATCTCAGGAACGCGGGCAGCGTTCCCGAATACACCAATGGCCTGAATGCCGCCATGGCTGACGGTTTCCCGGTAATTACCAGCTGGGACGATCCGGTCCAGTATGCATGCCAAAGAAATTTCATTATCGGTATCGGCGATGCAAACACCCATGCCGATGCCAATCTCCCCGGCAGCACCATTGCCAACTCTGGCGTGGAACCAGCCATGCCGGCCTCGGTTAAAGCGGACGTGCCGGCAGCATTGCCGAACCCGGTGCCGGCAAGCTATGTCAGTAGCGGCCCCATTAACGTCACGGATGCAACCAATGCGGTTGGTGCGCTGGAGGGGATGGGAACACTAGGTAAAGCGAATCTAAGCTGGTGTTGCGATCATAGTACCTATTTTATTGCCGGCCTTGCCTACGCGGCACATACCAGCGATTTGCGGCCCAACGACTTTCTCGATCCGAAGACTAAGACCAAGTTGTTCACGACCACCGCGGCCACTTACTGGCTGGATGTGATGGAAAAAAATATAGAGCGTAAAAAAAATCAATACTGGCTGGCCGCCAAATATGGCGGCTTCGCAGTTCCTGACGGCTACAGCACTTATGGCAATACCACGCCGCTGGCGCAATCAAGCTGGAACAAGGCCGGCGCTACGGACAGAAACGGTGATTTAAGACCGGATAATTATTATGACGCCGGCAAGGCCGATTTGATGGTGTCATCGTTGACCGATGCCTTTAAGAAAATTACTGCGGCGTCGCAGTTTTCTTCGGCGCTGGCGGTAGCGTCGCCGGTGAGTATTACCGATGGGACGGTCAGCTACAGCACGCAGTATTTCGCAGCTAATTGGTCGGGCGATTTGATTGCCAGTAAGCTGACGTTCGATGCCACCACCGGACAGGCCAGCGCCACCGTATCATGGAATGCACGCCTGCTGCTGGAGACGCAAGCGGCTATCACCGGCAGCGGCAGCAGCCAGGTCAACGGCTGGGATACGCAGCGCTTCATCGCCACCAGCGACGGCGGCAAAGGCGTGGCGTTTCGTGCCGCCAATATCGGCAACGCAGGCAATGCCGCAGCCCTGGCCGTGTCTGGCGCGACCACCACCGACGTCGTCAATTTCCTGCGCGGCGACCGCAGCAAGGAAGGCAGTCCATTCCGTCAGCGTGCTTATCTGCTGGGCGATATTGTGACGTCGAAGGCTAATCCGGTGGGCGTGCCGGCGGCAACCTACGCGGATTCCAGCAATCCAGGCTATAGCAGCTTTGTCAGCGCCCACGCAACGCGCGGCACGGTGGTGTACGTTGGCGCCAACGATGGCATGCTGCACGCTTTTGACGGTGCATTGAGCGGCGGCCAAGAGCTGTTCGCCTATGTACCCAGCTTCTTATACAAGGGACCAAGCTCCACTCCCGCGGTGAACGGCCTGGCTTCGCTGACCAGCGCCAGCTACATCCATCATTTTTTTGTCGATGCGACACCGGTAGAGACCGATGTCGATTTTGGCAACGCCGGCAATGCCAACGCTGGTAGCGCCAACGCCTCTCCCGATTGGCGCTCCTTATTGGTTGGCGGTCTGGGCAAGGGCGGCAAGGGCTACTATGCGCTTGATGTCAGCAATCCCGGTACGCTCAGTAATGAAACCAATCTTGCCCACGCTGTCATGTGGGAGTTTACCGACTCCACCATGGGCTATAGCTACGGCCCTGCGGTTGTCGTGAAAACCGCCAGGTATGGCTGGGTGGTGATCCTGACTTCGGGCTACAACAATGCCGATGGCAAAGGCTATTTTTATATCGTCAATCCCAGCAACGGCAAATTGCTGGAGCCGCCGATTTCGACCGGTGCCGGCAGCGCAAGCGCGCCGGCCGGCTTGGCTCAGGCAACCGCCTACGTCGGCGACTATACCGATTACACCGCCGACGCCGTATATGCCGGCGATCTGCTGGGCAATGTATGGCGCCTGGATCTAACCAAAACCACAGGCGCCGGTTACGATGCGCCGACTCGGATCGCTTCACTGACGGATTCGTCCAGCGCCGCAGCGGTACAGCCTGTCACCACGCGGCCATTGATTGAAGTCGATAAAAATTCGTTGAAACGTTACGTGCTGATCGGCACCGGCAAGTTGCTGGCGGATAGCGATATCAAGAGTAGCCAGATTCAAACCTTCTACGCCATCAACGATGGTACCGGGACCAAGTTCGATACCACTGCGACCTTGCCGGCCGTGGTCGGAAAATATCCGATTACCCGCGCCAACCTGAATAACAATACCGATGTAACAAGCGGCATAGGCGCCACTCCCGCAAAACCGTCAGGCTGGTATATCGATCTGGCGCTGAATGGCAACAATATTGCGCAACGGGTTACGTCGCAAGCCGCAGCAAACGGCGGCATAGTGGCATTTGCTGCAAATCTGCCGGATGGCGATGTCTGCACTCCCTCGGGAAGCAATAATGTCTATGCCGTCAGTTACGATACCGGAAAGTCCCAGTTTGCCAATCTGACATCCGTGGCTACATCGGGGTTGAATACCGGCATTTATTTTGGGAATGTCAATGGAAAAATTGAGGTGGTAACGACCAGCGCCGACGGCAAAGCCAAATTTACACCGCCCGACACCCCTGTGCATGATCCATTCAATCGCTTGAACTGGCGTCAGATTCCGATTGCGAATTGATGGTTTGCGTAGCGTCTTGTCGAGACAGGAATTGGGATGCAGCGGATTTAGACGGTGTGAAGCGCGATATGCGTCGCTTGTTTGGTGTTGCGGCATCCCTTTTAATCCACATGTCGGTATTGATACTGTGGCGGCATCAGGTGGAGATCACAGGATTGGCGCCGGTGCTTGCCGCTGGTGGCCAGGAACAACGTATCGATGTGCAGTTGTTCGCGGCGGCGCCGCTCGTCGCAGCAGGTGCGCCGTCGCCAATTGCAGGGAGCTCGGCAAGGTCGGTATCTAAGGAAACGCTGCCCGCCAGTCTGCCTCAGGACCGCGACAAGATCGGCAAGACGGCATACCTTCCGCCGGCGCCGATATTCTATGGCCCGCAGGAGGTGGACAAGGGCGCCTTGCCATACAGTGCGCCCGATCCGGACGCGTTGACAGACGTTGTCGCGTCGGGGCTGCCGATCCGCGTGCGCCTGTATATCGACGCCAGCGGCGCGGTGGTCGGTGTCGAGAAATTACAAGCTCTTGCCGACGATCAGCCGGCACTGGAGCGAATAGAGAAGATGTTGCGCGGCACCGCTTTCATGCCGGCCAGGTTAGCGGGAGCCGATGTGAATTCATACCAGGACCTGGAATTTCATATCGGTCCGGAACTGAATAAGAGCGGTGCAATGAAATAGGGTGCAAGAGATGACGACGCATGTCACGGATGCATGGATGAAAAACAGGAGGATTGATAGGCGATGAAAATGACAACTCATAAGACCAACGATATGTGGCGATTTATACAGTCGCAAAATAGTCATCTGAGAATGATCGACTTGGCGGTGGCAAGTATCTTGGGCGGATTGGCCGGGGGAACACTGGGGACTATCATTGTAATCCGCTGGCATAGAGAGGGATGGAGCGCGGACCTGTATCTGATGAGCCTGTTGTGCATCGTCGGGATCAGTGCGCTCCTTGTGTACGGCAGCCTGGCCCTGGAGAGGAGCAGGGAAGATGCGCCACGGCAGATCGAACGGCGCCGCGATCCCGCATAGGCAGGCGCTCGGGGCCGTATGGAGAAGATTGTTCCGGGTGTCGGCGTTTGAAAAAATGATGAAGCCGCGCTTGAGGTTTTCGGAAGGCGCCTACGTCTAAGTTTTGCATCCCTACATCAAGATCAGGATCTCCTGATATCTGCATATCCAAACTCTCCCTATT
>NZ_JAGQEG010000067.1 GCF_018305005.1 Collimonas silvisoli | reverse complement strand
AAACCAGCAAATTTCCAGAATTATCATATCCGCAAGTGGTACACCCAGATCGACGACACCTTGGCCAATGAAAACGGAGTGCTGGCCGACGGCAGCTTGCTGCGCAAGATCGTGATCGCCGCCGCCGTCCACAATCCCTACGCTGGGCGTTTCAGTGAAAACCTGGACTTGATCCTGGCCAATTCGCCGGCGCTGGGCCATGAGTTCGGCCGCCGCATCGTCGCCGCCCTGGGCCAGGATCAGGTGGAAAGCTACGGCAAGGCTTGCATCGTCGGCATCGGCGGCGAATACGAGCACGGCAACGCCTTCCTGACGCCAGCCATGGTGATGCCGATCCGCGAGGCAATCGGCGGCGGCAAGGCCTGGATCCCGTCGTCCGGCAAGCGTGGCGTGCCCGGTACCGAACTGGATATTCCGCTGGCGCATAAAAATGCCTTGTATGTGCCGTCGCACTACGACACCGTGACTACCCAGTTTTTCGATGCGCCGAATCCCGATGAAATCGTGGTGGCGTTTGCAGTAGCGACCCGCGGTCGCCTGCACGCACGTCTGGGCGGTTTGAAAGCCAGTGAAATCGAGGGCAAGAACGGCTTGAACTAAGCCGCCTGCGAGGCGCACCGGTGCACTTTGAACATTTGATTTTTGCGTTTTTCCAGTAGAGCTTGACCTTGCTACGATGGGAAGGTTTATAGTTGTAAGCAGTAACCAATGGAGCAAGAAATGATCGAATTCAATGTGCAGGACATGACCTGCGGCCACTGCGCCGGCCGCATCACCAAAGCCATCCACGGTGTCGATGCAAGCGCCAGGGTGGATATCAAGATAGAAGGGCGGACTGTGTCGGTTGAGAGCAAGGCGACGGCCGACGAGTTGGCTGACGCTATCAGGGAAGCAGGTTATGCGCCGCAGTTGTTGTGATGTTTAATTGAGTGATTCGCCTTCTTGCGGAGGTAGGGGCCGAGCATCACAAATTAAAAGATTTCTTTATCTGCCAGCACACGGCCATACTGAACTGTTGGTGCGTCGGCGCAACGTTGTTAGCATTGATCCAAATGTCACCGTCATACCTGCGGTGGCTATCTTAATATCTGATTGTTATCAAAAAGACAGTAAAATACCGAGTGGCGCAATCTTTCTATGACCTTGTTTGAATTATTGGGAAAGGCACAAATGAAAAGATTAAAGACATGGGGATTTGTCGTTCTGCTACTTCTGATTGGCAGTGTTTTAGTTGTATTCGCTGATCCGGCTTTACGCTCGCTAATTCTCCATTAGCGAGCGATGTGGGGCGCTAAGATTTGACGTAAATATTCTTAGATAGCAAATAAATGGTTGAAAATACAACATTTCTTGTTAAGTTTAGGCAGGCAAATTTTTGCCGGATTTAATGAGGATGTGTGAAATGAATGAGTTAAATTGTGAAGTGCCGAAAGGCGGGATCCGAGAACTGACTATGGAGGAAGTGTGTGAAGTAAGCGGAGCTGGTCCCAGCATGATAATTTGGGCGCCAATTTTCTACATCAATAGTGCAATAATTGCAATGTTGCATAGGAAGTAGTCAATAAGGCCAAGTACAAGTGGAGAAAAATTTCATCACGAAATGCTTGGCCTTGCTGCCGTAATCTAATAGACCATCGGGTAATTACGGCAGGTCTGGCAACGGCGATCAGATGAGGGATTCGTACGCAACAGCAAGTTTGGTGTTTTGGCCCGCATAGCAAAGCGGGCTTTTTGTTGCGCGCAGTGCTCTGTTTTAAGCCAGCACGCGGCGCAACCAGTTACCAATATCGGCAACTTCTTCCGCACACACCGAGTGCGGCATCATGTATTCATGCCATTCCACCTGATAGCCGAGTTGTTTCAGCAAATCGCGCGATTTTTCTGCGCGGTCGACCTGCACCACTGGATCAACCCGGCCGTGGGCCTGGAAAATCGGCGTGTGCTGATTGGCGGCGTTGCGTTCCGCATCGGTCTTGTCGCTTAGCGGCAGGTAGCCGGACAGGCACATCAGGCCGGCCAGCTTGTGCGGATAGCGTAAACCGGTTTGCAGCGCCATCGCGCAACCTTGCGAAAAACCGGCGACGACGATTTTGTCGGCCGCAATCCCGAGCGCGATCTGTTGCGCGATCAAGGCTTCGATTTCAATTTGCGATTTGCGCAGGCCGGCTTCGTCTTCACGGCGTGTCAGGTCGGTGGCCAGGATGTCGTACCAGGCCGGCATCACGTAGCCGTTGTTGATGGTCACCGGCATGCTTGGCGCACTCGGGAACACGAAACGGATGCCGGGGCAGCCGCTCAGATCCAGCTCCTTGACGATAGGGACAAAATCGGAGCCGTCGGCGCCGAGACCGTGCATCCAGATCACGGCTGCGGTGGGGGGGGCAGAGGTGGAGATTTCCAGGGTTTCCAGAGTGCTTGACATGAGATGTTCCGGGTGTGAAGTGACTAATTAATCGGCGAGGACTGTCGGTTTATTGGGGCGCGCCCTTGAGGCACTGGCCGACGATAGCGGCGGCATTGGCCTTTTGCTGCCAGGCCGAGACCTGGCTTCTTGCTGCATTGCGCAGGCCGTCTTGTATTTCTTGCGCCGGCGTCAGGTTCAGCGTCATTTTATGCTCGCGCATGCGGGCGTAGTTGCTTGCGATGCGATCCTTGACCTTGCTCCAGGAGCTTGCCGCGGTGCGCTGGGCGGCCTCGGTCAGCAGCGCTTGCTGTTCCGGTTTCAACTGCTGCCAGACATCCTGGTTGATGACGGTGTAGCTGAGCGGGATCGAGTAGCTGACAGCGCTGAAATTGCCCAACTGGTCCCACAGGCGGTTACCGGCGCCGCCGTCGCCCGACGATAGCACCGCGTTCAGTTCGCCGGCAGCCAGCTTGGGCGGGACCGCCGAAAACGGCAGATTCACGCTTTGCGCGCCGACCTGCTCAAATACCGCGCGGCTGTTCTCGTCATAGGTGCGAATCCGCAGCGCCCGCACGGCTGCCAGGTCAGTCAACGGCGTTGCCGACCAGATGCCGGACGGCGGCCACGGCGTGACGTACAGCAGATGCGCGTTGAGCTTGCGCAAATGCTGCTCAACCTCTGGCTGAGCGCAACTCGCGAGCGCTTTGGCGTCTTCAAAACTATTGGCCGTGAACGGCAGCGAAGACAGCAGGAAGAACGGATCGCTGGCGCCGATGATGCCGGCAAACAGCGTCGCCATCTCGACCTTGCCGTCGCTCAGCGCGCTGACCTGGGCGCCGCCCTTGAACGGGTTCTGTGCTTCCTGTTCGGTGGCGACGATAAGCGTGTCGCCGGCTAATTGCTTGACGCTGGCGGCAAACTGCAAATCGGCGGCGGCGGTGATCGAGCTTGCCGGATATTCGTTGATCAGGTGCAGGGTCCGGGTTTGCGCCTGCAGAGGCGGGGTCAGCACCAACGTCAATAGCGGCAGGAGTAAGGCTTGGGCGAGGCGAGGTTTGGAGACGGCCGCTGGCAACATGGATGCTGTCCGCTGAAAAAAGGTTGGATGAGGAAGCTTGGTCTATGCCGGTTTGATCGCTGACTTTGGCCGGAACGCCTTGCAGATAGCCTCGTTGGTTTCGATATACGGGCCGCCGATCAGGTCGACGCAGTAAGGAATCGCAGCGAAGATGCCGGATACCTTTTGCTTGCCGTCGGCATCTTTCAAGCCTTCAAGAGTTTCCTTGATGGCTTTCGGCTGCCCGGGCAGGTTCAGGATCAATGCCGCGTGATCCGCAGTTTCGCGGATCACGGCCACTTGCCGCGACAGGATGGCGGTGGGCACGAACTGCAGGCTGATTTGCCGCATCTGTTCGCCAAAACCAGGCATTTCCTTGGTCGCCACAGCCAGCGTGGCTTCCGGTGTAACGTCGCGCCGGGCCGGGCCGGTGCCGCCGGTGGTCAGCACCAGGTCGCAACGGTGCTGGTCTGCCAGTTCGATCAGGGTTTGTTCGATCAGCGCGCGTTCGTCGGCGATCAGGCGGGTTTCGACTTGCCATGGACTGGTGAGCGCAGCCGCCAGCCAGTCTTGCAGGGCAGGGATGCCTTGATCCTGGTAAACGCCGGCACTGGCGCGATCAGAGATCGACACCAGGCCGATCTTCAAACTTTGCTTCGATCCAGGACTAGTTGTGCTCATCTTGCTGGTCTTCGTCATCGGCTTCGTCATCGCCCTTGCCATCCCGGTCGGCTGAGGGTTTTTGCAATTGTTTCAGCAGCTGGAAAATTTCGCGATAAGCCTTGGGCGGCTTGTTCTCGGCCTGTTCCTTGCGGGCATTGCGGATCAAGGTGCGGATGTGCTGCACGTCCAGTTCCGGGTGATGCGCCAGCAATTCGGTCAGCGCGCTATCGTCCTTCAGCAGGCGGTCGCGGTGGCGTTCCAGCGCATGCATGGCGGCGGTGTCGGCTTTCGACAGGCCTCTCCAGCTATCCAGGGTTTTCTGGATTTCGGCGATTTCGTGCGGTTCCAGCGTGCGCATTTTCTTGCCCACGTACTGGGTCTGGCGGCGGCGTCCTTCGTGATCCTTGATCTGCTGGCATTCGAGGATGGCGTCGCGCACATCTTCCGGCATCGGCACCCGCTTGACGCGGTCGCGCGATTCGGCGATCAGCTCTTCGCCGAGCTTCTGCAACGCAGTCATCTCACGCTTGAGCTGGGACTTGGAGGGACGATCGTATTCTTGTTCGAACTCGCTGGACTGAAAGCCGCAGGAGCCCCGATTGGGATTTGGCATGATGTTAAGGGTACTTCCATACTGTAAACGACTGCTATGATAACCGTTTTATACCTTATTCAAAGAAAACCGACCCATGAGCGACTCCGTATTTATCCATAGTCAAGAGCAATTGCAACAGCTGGCGCAGGATGTCTTGCGTTATGCGCGGGAAAAAGGCGCTTCCGGCGCCGCCGTCGAAATCAGCGAAGGCAGCGGTTTATCGGTGGGTGTGCGCAAGGGCAGCGTCGAAACGATCGAGCAAAACAAGGACAAGGGCATGGGCGTCACCGTCTATCTTGGCGAGGAGGGTCATACCCGGCACGGCAACGCCAACACTTCCGATTTTTCGGCCAAGGCGCTGCAAGACACGGTCGAAGCGGCCTACAACATCGCCCGCTTTACCGCCGAAGACGATTGCGCCGGCTTGCCGGATGTTGATACTTTGGAAATGGATCCGCTGGATTTGAAACTGTGTTCGCCGTGGCTGATCTCGGCGGAAGAGGCGGTGGAACTGGCAAAACGTTGCGAAGCGGCGGCATTTGCCGTCGACAAGCGCATCACCAACAGCGAAGGCGCCGGCGTGTATGCCCAGCAATCGCACTTTGTCTGCGCGAATTCACGCGGTTTCATGGGCGGCTATCCGTTCTCGCGTCACACCATTTCGGTCGCGCCTATCGCCGGCAAGGGCGGCAACATGCAGCGCGACGACTGGTATTCGTCGATGCGCGATCCCCAGCAGCTGGCCAAGCCGGAAGCGATCGGTCGTTACGCTGCTGAGCGTGCATTGGCGCGCCTGAACGCACGCCAGCTCGATACCCGCAAATGTCCGGTGCTGTTCGAAGCGCCGCTGGCGGCCGGTTTGCTGGGGGCTTTCGTGCAGGCGGTGTCGGGCGGCGCGCTGTATCGCAAATCGACTTTCCTGCTGGATACCCTGGGCAAATCGGTATTTGCGCCGCATGTCCAGATCGTGGAAGACCCGCACGTCATCGGCGCGGTCGGTTCGGCGCCTTTCGACGAGGAAGGCGTCAAGACCCAGCGCCGCGACGTGGTCAAGGATGGCGTGGTGCAGGGTTACTTCCTGTCGACCTATTCGGCGCGCAAGCTGGGCATGAAAACCACCGGCAATTCCGGCGGCTCGCATAACCTGAGCATGACTTCTTCGCTCACCAAGTCCTCGGATAATTTCAAGGCGATGCTGAAGAAGCTCGATACCGGCTTGCTGGTGACCGAATTGATGGGGCAGGGCGTGAACTACGTCACCGGCGATTATTCGCGCGGCGCCTCCGGTTATTGGGTGGAAAAGGGCGTGATCCAGTACCCGGTCGAGGAAATCACGATTGCCGGCAATATGAAAGACATGCTGGCGCAGATCGTCGCCATCGGCGCCGATACGCTGATCCGCGGCACCAAGCAGACCGGTTCGGTGCTGATTGAAAGCATGACCGTGGCCGGCAACTGATCCGTTCCGATGCCCCGCGCCAGGCGGTTTTAGCTGGCAAGCGACACCTCCTTCGTGGAGGTGTTTTTTTGTCCTGATCGCTTGCATTGTCTAAATATCAAAAAAAGCAAGCGCTTGCGCAAGCGCTTGCTTTCATCTAATATTGACCGCAAATCAGGGCGCGAACCGTATTCCGGTGCTTATGCGGCCTAGGTAAAAGATAAAGACGCAAGGAGACAAAATGAAAATCCCGCATCCAAACGAGGCACTACGCTCTCGCCCCACATTCTGCTCAAGAATCGATATTGAACGGTCGCTCTCGGCAAGATGCTTGCTGGCGGCGGCTTCCTGATCGGTTTGCAATATCTTCATCTGCTTATTTAGCTGCTTCCACAAACTGTTTTATCGATTTGATGAGTTTTGAAAAAAAACTGATCGGTCAGTCAAAGCGAGGGGCTGTTCATGAAACCTGAACCAGGCGCAACACCAATCCTTGAGATGCGCGGCATCTCCAAGACCTTCAGCGGCTTGCGGGTACTGAAAGAGGTCGATCTGACCGTGTTTGCCGGCGAAGTGCATGCCTTGATGGGCGAGAACGGCGCCGGCAAGTCGACCTTGATGAAAGTCTTGTCCGGCGCCCACCAGGCCGACGCCGGCGGCGAAATCCGCATCGACGGCCGGCGCGTGCACAGCTACGGTCCGCGTGCCGCCAAGGAACATGGCGTCGCCGTCATCTATCAGGAGCTGAGCCTGTGCCCCAATCTGAGCGTGGCGGAAAACATTTATCTCGGCCGCGAGCTACGAGGACGGAGCTGGACCGTCGACCGCAAGGCGATGGAAGCGGGATGCGTCGATGTGCTGAACCGCCTGGGCGCCGATTTCAAGCCGCAGACCAAGGTCAGCAGCTTGTCCATCGCCGAGCGCCAGTTGGTGGAAATTGCCCGCGCGATCCACGCCCACGCCAGGATCCTGGTGATGGACGAACCCACTACGCCGTTGTCTTCGCGTGAGACTGATCGTTTGTTCGCATTGATCCGGCAGTTGCGCCAGGAAGGCCTGGCGATCGTCTACATCAGCCATCGCATGGCTGAAATCTACGAACTCTCAGACCGGGTTTCGGTGCTGCGCGACGGCAAGCACGTCGGCATGCTGGCGCGTGAGGAATTGTCGGCCGAGGCCTTGGTGAAAATGATGGTGGGGCGCGATCTGTCCGGTTTCTACAAGAAAGAACATGCGCCCTATGATCCCGGCAATGTTGTCATGCGGGTGCGCGACATGGCCGATGGCGGCCGCGTAAGAGGCTGCAGCTTCGATCTGCATGCGGGCGAGGTGCTGGGCATCGCCGGCCTGGTCGGCGCCGGCCGTACCGAACTGGCGCGCCTGATTTTTGCCGCCGATCCGCGCATTTCCGGCACGCTGGAAGTGGCCGGCAAGGCAGTCGCCGTGCTGCGCGGTCCGGTCGATGCGATTCGTGCCGGCGTGGTGTACCTGACCGAGGATCGTAAATCGCAGGGTTTGTTTCTGGACATGAGCGTGCGCGACAACATCAACGTCTGCGCCTGCGTGCCCGACGCCGGTTATGGCGGCGTGCTGGACCGCCGCCGCGGTGCGCAACGCGCCAGCGCGGCGATCAAATCGCTGGCGATCCGGGTGGCCTCGCCCAACATCAATGTCGGCGCGCTGTCCGGCGGCAATCAGCAGAAGGTATTGCTGGCGCGCTTGCTGGAAATCAAGCCGCATGTGCTGATCCTGGATGAGCCGACGCGCGGCGTCGACATCGGCGCCAAGTCGGAAATTTACCGGATCATCAACGAGCTGGCGCTGGCGGGTATCGGCGTGGTGGTGATCTCCAGCGAACTGCCGGAAATCGTCGGCACCTCGGACCGGGTGCTGGTGATGCGCGAAGGACAACTGGTGGCAGAGCTGGGCGGCCATTCCGGGCGCGAAATCACTCAGGAAAACATTATCGAACTGGCGACCGGCGCCCAGCAGGTGGAACCGCAAGCTGCCTGAACGGCGGGATTGACATCATGGATCAGAACAGCAAGGAGACAAAAATCATGGAATTAAGCAGCCAAAGCAGTAGCGGCGTCACCGCCGTCGCAATCGGCAAACGCGAACAAATGCGCAATCTGCTGCGCACGGTCGGCATGCTGCCGGTGCTGCTGTTGCTGATCCTGGGTTTTGCCCTGATGAGTGAAAACTTCTTCACGGTGCAGAACCTGTCGATCATCACGCAGCAGGCTTCAGTAAATATCGTCCTGGCCGCCGGCATGACCTTCGTGATCCTGACCGCCGGCATCGATCTGTCGGTCGGCGCGATTCTGGCGGCGTCGGCAGTGGTGGCCATGCTGGCTTCGCTGTCGCCGCAGTTCGGCATGCTGGGGATTGCCGCCGGCATCGGTTTCGGCCTGTTGCTGGGCTTGACCAACGGCATCCTGATCGCTTTCATGCGCCTGCCGCCGTTCATCGTCACGCTCGGCGCCTTGACTGCGATGCGCGGCCTGGCGCGTTTGCTGGCGGATGACAAGACGGTGTTCAATCCGGAATTGCCGTTCGCATTCATCGGCAACGATTCGGTGCTGGGCGTACCTTGGCTGGTCATTATCGCCTTGCTGGTGGTGGCGGTTTCCTGGTTCATCCTGCGCCGTACCGTGATCGGCGTGCAGATCTATGCGGTCGGCGGCAATCACGAGGCGGCACGGTTGTCGGGGATCAAGGTGTGGAAGGTGCTGCTGTTCGTGTATGCAGTGTCCGGCTTGCTGGCCGGCCTGGGTGCGGTGATGACGGCGTCGCGCCTGTCCGCTGCCAACGGCCTGCAACTGGGGCAGTCTTATGAACTGGATGCGATCGCCGCGGTAATCCTGGGCGGCACCAGTTTTACCGGCGGCGTCGGCTCCATCGCCGGCACCCTGATCGGTGCGCTGATCATCGCGGTGCTGACCAACGGCCTGGTGCTGCTGGGGGTTTCCGATATCTGGCAATACATCATCAAGGGCATCGTGATCATCGGCGCGGTGGCGCTCGACCGTTACCGGCAATCGGGTGCGCGTACATAAAGCATCTTTGCTTTTGTTGTCATTCCCGCGAACGCGGGGATCCATTTTAAGGTCAACATGGATTCCCGCTTGCGCATGAATGACGATGACGGTGACGAGGATTTTGAAGTTGATAGACCATCGGTGCGACAAGCTGGTCGTTGTACCGGGATTTTTATATGACCAGTAACAGGAGATAGGTACATCATGAAAAAAATCGCTCTCGCAGCATTGCTTCCGCTCACCTTGGCTCTGACGCTGTCAACTGCGGCCCAGGCGCGTGAATTGAAAGCGGTCGGCATCACCGTCGGTTCGCTCGGCAATCCTTATTTCGTGACGCTGGCCAACGGCGCCAAGGCCAAGGCGCAGCAAATCAATCCCGGCGTCAAGGTAACCGCAGTGTCGGCCGACTATGATCTGAGCAAGCAGTTTACGCAGATCGATAATTTCATTTCAGCCGGGGTCGATCTGATCTTGCTGAATGCTACCGATCCGGTCGCCATCGAACCGGCTATCAAGAAAGCGCAGAAAGCCGGGATTGTGGTGGTGGCGGTGGATGTCGGCGCGAAAGGCGTCGACGCCACGGTGCAGACCGATAACGAGCTGGCCGGACGCCTGGCTTGCAAATACCTGGTCGACAAACTGGGCGGCAAGGGCAATGTGATCATCCAGAACGGGCCGCAAGTGAGCGCCGTGACCGACAGGGTCAAAGGCTGCAAGACCGTGTTTGCCGCCGCGCCCGGCATCAAGGTGCTGTCCGACGATCAGGATGGCAAGGGTTCGCGCGAAGGCGGCTTGAACGCCATGCAAGGCTATTTGACGCGCTTTCCGAAAATCGACGGCCTGTTCACCATCAACGATCCGCAAGCGATCGGCAGCGATCTCGCCGCCAAGCAGTTGAAACGCAGCGGCATCATCATCACTTCGGTCGACGGCGCGCCGGATATCGAAGCTGCATTGAAGACGCCAAACTCGATCCAGGCTTCGGCCAGCCAGGACCCATGGGCGCAGGCGCAGGATGCGGTTGCCGTCGGCTATGACATACTCAACGGCAAACGTCCGGCCAAGCCGGTCATGCTACTGGAGCCGATGCTGATTACCCGCGATAATATCGCTACGTATAAAGGCTGGTCCAGCAAGCGTTAGGATTGACACGGCGGCTGCGAATATTCCTGCACATTTCCTGCAAGCGTTCCTGCGAATGCGCCGGTCAATGCGGGGTATTTGCAGCCGCCCATAGGCAGCAAGAAAAAGGGGAGTGAATACAATTGGCAACCATGGACGATGTCGCAAGAATCGCGAAGGTATCGACTTCGACGGTCTCGCATGTCTTGAACGGCACGCGCAAGGTGCGGCCGGCCACCGTGCGTGCGGTGGAGGCGGCCATCCAGGAACTCGGCTACATACCTAACACCCTGGCGCGCTCGCTGGCGCGTTCGACATCGAACACCATCGGCGTGGCGATTTCCGCGCTCTCCAATCACTATTTCAGCGAAACCGTGCACGCCATCGAAACCGAATGCGCCAAGCACGGCATCATGATGCTGTATGTCGATACCCGCGACGATCCCGAGCAGGAACTGCGCGCGGTCAAGGCGCTGCACCATCGGCGGGTAGACGGCATTTTGCTGGCGCCGTCCGCCGATCCGCACCACCTGGCGCTGGAGTATCTGCGCGCCAACGAGATTCCGGCGGTGCTGGTCGATCGGCTGGTGACGCAAGGCTTCGACCAGGTCGGCGTGGAAAACAAAAAATCGTCACAGGAGCTGGTCAGTCATCTGATCCAGCACGGACACAAACGCATCGCCCTGATTTCCGGCAGCGCCGGCCTGCCCACCACCGATGAGCGGATCGAAGGTTATCGCGCCGCATTGGACGCCGCCGGTCTGCCGTTTGATCCGGAACTGCTGGTCAGCGGCGAATCCAGCAGCGAACCGGCAAGGCTGGCAACCCGCAAGCTGTTGACGCTGGCAGCGCCGCCGACCGCCATCATGGCGGCTAATAACCTGATGACCATCGGCGCCATGCATGCCTTGCGCGACGCCAAGGTCGATGTGCCGGAACAGATCGCGCTGGTCGGTTTCGACGATTTCGACTGGGCCGATTTCTTTATCCCGCGCCTGACCGTGATGGCGCAACCGGTCAAGGAGTTGGGCATGCGCGCAGTCAAGCTGCTGATGAAACGGATTGAAACGCCGGACGGCAAAAAGCAGACCGTGCGGCTGGCGCCGACGCTGCGCATCCGTAATTCCTGCGGCTGTCTTTGATACTTCTTACTAGAAACGGATATCTATGGGTAGTCCCATTTCACTCGGGATAGATCTCGGCACCTCGGAACTGAAAGCGGTATTGCTGGATGAAAGCGGCGCGGTGCCGGCGCATGCCGGCGTCCGCCTGAGCATCTCGCGGCCGCAAGCCGGCTGGTCCGAGCAAAATCCGGAAGACTGGTGGCAGGCTTGCTTGGCGGCCCTGCACCAGTTGCGGCAGCAGCAGCCGGAGGCGTATGCCAGGGTCCGTTGCATAGGCTTGTCTGGACAGATGCATGGGGCGGTGCTGCTGGATGATGGCGACCAGCTGCTGCGCCCGGCGATACTCTGGGACGACTCGCGCGCCATGGCGCAGGCGCATGCGCTGGGCCGCCAATATCCTGCATTTGCCGACGTCACCGGCAGCTTGCCGATGGCCGGCCTGACTGCGCCCAAGCTGTTGTGGCTGCGTGAGCATGAGCCGCACATATTCAGCCGGATTTCCTGCGTCTTGTCGCCCAAGGATTACCTGCGTTTGCGGCTGACCGGCGAGCGTATCAGCGATGTCTCCGACGCCGCCGGCACGCTATGGCTGGATGTGCGCCAGCGCGGCTGGTTCGAACCCATGCTGCACGCCTGCGGGCTGACACTGAAGCAGATGCCGCGCTTGGTGGAAGGCTCGGCGGCATCGGCCGGCCTGAGTGCATCCGCAGCGTCGCTGCTGGGCATGCAGCAGCCGGTGGTGGTGGCCGGCGGTGGCGGCGATAATCCGGTATCGGCAGTTGGCATCGGCGCGATTGAGGCCGGCCAGGCCTTCGTCACCTTGGGCACCAGCGCCGCCATGGTCGCCATTACCGACCGCGTGGCCGGCATGCCGGCCAGCGTGGTGCACAGCTTTTGCCACGCGCTGCCGCAGCGCTGGTACACCATGGGTGCGATGCTGGCCGGCGCCAGCTGCCTGCGCTGGGTTACCCATTTGCTGGGCCAGGTCGATGAACAAGCCCTGTTGCAACTGGTGCAAGAAGAATTGCCGCTGACCCAGACGGCGCCTGGCGCGACGCCCTTGTTCCTGCCCTATCTGGCCGGCGAACGCACGCCGCATAACGATCCGCTGCTGCGCGGCGGCTTCATGAATCTTGCTTACGACACGACGCCGGCAATGCTCGGTTATGCGGTGCTGGAAGGAGTCGGTTTCGGCCTGCTCGATGCGATGTCCGCGGTGCAATCGGCAGGCGCAGAGGTAGGGACTTGCTTGCTGGTCGGCGGCGGCGCCCGCAGCAATTACTGGGCGCAACTGCTGGCGAATATACTCGGCCGGGAAATCTGCACCTTGTCAGGCAGCGAACTCAGCGCCTGCATCGGCGCCGCCAAACTGGGGTTCCTGGCGCATGGACGCGGCCGCGATTTGCTGGCAGTCGGCATGCCGGTAAAGGAACGTTTCGTTCCCGCTGTAGCACAACAGGAGATGCTGCAGACGCGCTATCGGAAATTCCGTGGATTGTTCACGGCGGCGCAAGCCCTGCACGATTGAACGTTTATTGAATTCTCATTGCATTTTCTACACAAAGGCATAGACATGAATCAGCTGGACCAGCTCAAGCAATATACGACGGTGGTAGCCGACACAGGAAATTTCAAGCAACTGGCGCAATTCAAGCCGCGCGACGCCACCACCAATCCATCGCTGATCTTGAAAGCGGTACAGCAAGCCGACTATGCGCCGCTGCTGGCCGAGACCGTCGCCGCCCATGCCGATAGTGCGCTGGATCAGATCGTCGATCAGGTGCTGGTGCGTTTCGGCCTGGAGATTCTGCAGGTGGTGCCGGGCCGGGTCTCGACCGAAGTCGACGCCAGGCTCAGCTTCGATACCGCCGCCACGGTGGCGCGGGCGCGCCGCATCATGGCGTTGTATGAGGCCGCCGGCATCGGCCGTGAACGGGTGCTGATCAAGATCGCCTCGACCTGGGAAGGGATCCAGGCTGCGGCCATCCTGGAGCGCGAAGGCATCCGTTGCAATCTGACCTTGCTGTTTTCATTCTGCCAGGCGATAGCCTGCGGCGCGGCCAAGGTGCGCCTGATCTCGCCGTTCGTCGGCCGCATCTACGATTGGTACAAGAAATCCGCCGGCAACGCCTGGGATGAAGCCGCCAATACGCTGTCGAACGATCCTGGCGTGAAATCGGTAGCGCAGATTTACAGTTACTACAAACGTGTTGGAATTGAAACCGAGGTGATGGGCGCCAGCTTCCGCAACGTCGGCCAGATCGCCGCGTTGGCCGGCTGCGATCTGCTCACCATCAGTCCGGAATTGCTGGCGCAGCTGCAAGCCGGCGACGCCGCCTTGCCGCGTGCGCTGGACAAGGAGGCAGCAGCCAGCGCCGATTTGCAGGAGGTACGTTACGACGAAGCAGGCTTCCGCTACGCCCTTAATGACGACGCCATGGCGACCGAAAAACTGGCGGAAGGGATACGCGGGTTTGCCGCCGATGCGATCAAGCTCGATAAGATCATCGAGGGCTTGCGGGCAGCGGCGCACACTGCTTAGTTGAACTGGCGCGGCAGGTCGTCTTTGAGAGCCTGCCGGCGCCAGCGCCAGCCCAGCAGCGCCAAAGCCAGCGCGGCGTGCAGCGCTGCTATGCCCAGCATGGCCCAGCCGCTGCCGACATGCAGCGGCATGAAAAATAGCGAGAGCGCCTTCAACCCCATCGCATTGCACAGAAACGGCAGCAAGCCGTTGATGATTGCCAGGTACAGGATGGTGGTGGCGCCGACCCGCTTGCTTGTGCCGGAAAAGGCGAAGAACAGATAGACACAGCTATCGCGCAACAGCATCAGAGCCAGCGTTGGGGCCAGGAAAGAAATTCCGACGGCTGCCGCTGATAATCTGAATGGCAATTCGAATGGCAAGGCTTGGCCGGCGTTGAGTTGCAGCAGTAACGCGAAGCAAAACCCCAGTATCAGCGTGGTCGTCCAGATCGGCAAATTCCAGAACATGCCGCGCCAGTTCCCGGCTTTTACTCGGGCCGCGATGCGTTGCCAGAGCGCGATATCGTTCTTTTCCGAGAATAGGGCCGCATAAGTCATGGCGACTGCCAGCAACAGGGCTATCCATAGCAACCCGGCGCCGTCGCTAAAGCCGGCGACGTAAGCTGCCAACAGGCAGCAAGCCAGCGGCCAGGCCCAGGGGACGGTAGCGATTTGCAAGGCGCTGCTCATGCTGCGCCAAGCAGCAAAAACGGCGATGGCGGCGAAGAAAACCGTGCTGGCCGCCAGAAACGACCGGTAGTAGAACATGTGACCCCACCAGACGATGGAACTATCGATTTCGGAACGGAAGGGCGATGAAAACACGAAGACGATCAGCAGCACCACCCAGGTGACGCCGCCGCGCTGCACGGCGCGCATGTCGCTACGCATCAGATGCAGGTTCAGGGCCATCGTCGCCGCATGCATCAGGATGCCCAGCGCCGCTAACGTCAAGCCGTCGGCCAAGATCATGCTGCGCTCGCGCGCCAGCGCGGCAATCACGAACGCCAGCAAACACAAAACGCCGCCATACCAGTTGAAGGCCGTGGCGCCGAACAGCTTGCCCCAGGTCATGGTCCAGGGATTGAGCGCGCTCATGCGTTGCTGATCCCAGGTCTTGTCGCGGATTTCTTCGATCACGGCGTTGCCGGCGTTACGGGTGCCCCACAGGCCGACAATGCCGATGAACAGGATCACGGCCACGCTGTCCTGCGCCACAGCGCCGGGGAAATTATTGTTGGCGATGCTGAGCGTGAAAAAAATCAATCCCAATATGGCGGGCATGGCGATCAGGCGATGCAGGGAGAATTGCAGCCACAGGTTGCGTTTGAATTCAGGATTGATCACGATGCGCTCCTGCCGTTGGATGGGGTGTGTTGTCCGTTTTGCCCGCTTTGGCCATTTTCATAGCTGGCGACCGAGCGCAGATAGGATTGCTGCAGGTTTTCCTTTTGATCGGTGAAACTGCTGATCGCCAGGCCGCCGCCGATCAGGCGCGCCAGCAATGCGGCCTGGGCATGTTCGTCGCCGCTGAAGACGACATCGGCGCTGCGCTCATCGCTGGCGCTGATCTGCAATGCCGGTTCGGCCGCCAGTTGCGCCTGCAAGCCGGGATTGGCTTGCGCCAGGGTGATCCGCAACGACTTGCGCGGAGCGAGTGCCGTGCTGCCGTGATCCAGTGCGCGATATTCCAGCACTTTGCCGTCGCGCAGAGCCAGCATGTGGCTTGAATACTCATCCAGTTCTGCCAGGATATGCGACGACACCAGCAGCGTCATGCCTTGCGCCTGCAACTGGCGGAACAGACCGGCCAGGCTGGCGCGCGCTTCCGGATCGAGGCCGGAGGCCGGTTCGTCCAGCAGCAGGAGTTTCGGTGCGTGAATGATGGCCTGGCCGATCGCTACCCGCTGGCGCAAACCGCGCGAGAGCTTGTCGCAAGTCTGCTGCAGGCGTTCTGTCAGCCCCAGTTGGCGGGCGGTGGTTTGTATCGCTTGCGGCATGGCCGGCGCCGGCAAGCCTTGCGCTGCGGCGGCGTATTCAAAACATCGGGCCACCGTCAATTCCTGATACAAGCCATAAAAATCGGACAGGTAGCCCATGATCCGGTGCACTTCACGCGGCTGTTCCAGCACATCCAGACCGGCCACGCTGATCGAACCGGAGAGCGGCGTTTCGAGGCCGGCGATGCAACGCATCAAGGTGGTTTTGCCGGCGCCGTTGGAGCCGACCAGCGCAGTCACGCTGCCGGCCTCGACGTGCAGGCTGACCTGATGCAAGGCGCGGTGACCGGGGTAGTCGAAGGTAAGGCCAGAGATTTTTATCATGGGAGTCCGGAGCGCGCGATAGCAATGTGAGTTGCTAATAATAATGCAATGAATAGAGCAACGCGGGGAAGAATGCGTGCGAAATCCGCAAATTGCGGGCGGCAACATTGTGTATCGGTGCGCGGGCGGCTGTTACCAAATGATTCACCTGCTTCGCGGGGACCGCAATTCCGGTTAAATAGCCGCTTTGTTTACTGGAGATTGTTATGCGCCCTGAGCAGTTGTTGTCCGCTTTAAAGCTGGGTTCACTCGCCGCCTTATTCAGCCTGGGCCTGGCGTCGTCGCTGCAGGCGGCGCCGGTGATGGATTTTCGTAGCGAGGATGTGCTGCCGGCAGCGAACGGGGTGAAGGACGAATTGCATCTGAACCCGAATCAGCAAACCTTGTGGCGTCAGCTGGAAACCAAGACTCGCACTATTCTCGCCGACCGTGAAAAGCGCCAGCGCGATCTGCAAGCCGGCATGACAAAAGGCTTGAACGATCCAGTCATCGATTTGCGGCAGTTGGCGGCGGCGCTCGATACGGAATCGGGACTGGCGCTTCAGGACGGCCGCCAGCTGCGCGAGCTCTGGCTGACCATGAACGATGCGCTGGATGATCGGCAGCGGCAGGCGTTGCGGCTGTTCCTGGCGGATCGGCTGCAACGCGTCGATCAAGCCTCTTGCGAGCGCAGTCCGGCGGAAAACAAGGACAAGCCTGCTGGCAAGGGGCGCGGTAAAGGCATGGGTGGCATGGGCGGTAGTCCGATGTAATACTGATGCTGATTTTTCAGCGCACTTTCCATGCAGCGCCGATTTAACAAGAATTTGCAATTCGCCACTTTATCCATCGAACTGAATCGAAGTTTCCTCCTCTAAAATGCTGGCAGCGGGTTTGGCCGATCTTTGGCTGATGTCTGTCGATGTCTTTTTGATCGGCGCCTCATATATTGGATTCGGTAATGCAGTTAAAGCAGATAAGCGGTGTGCTGGTGTGGTGCGGCGTGTTGGGATTGAGCGCTTGCAGTTCGGTGGTGACCGAGGGCAGTTCCGCCGCGGCCGGGGTTGCCGGTACTGCGCTGGCGGGCAAGGTCACTAATAACGCCGCGGTGGCAACCGGCATCGGCCTTGGAGTGCAAGCTGCAGCGCGTGCGGGGGTGCAATATGAACAGCGCAAGGTGCACGGCGAGGAGCAGGATGTCATCGCCAAAGCGGCCGGCAGCCTCGCTGTCGGCGCGGTCGCCAACTGGCAGATCAAGCACTCGCTGCCGATTGAAGATAATGAACGCGGCCGGGTCACCGTCAGCCGGGTCATCAGCAGCCAGGGCATGAGCTGCAAGGAAATCGTGTTTTCCATCGACGGCCTGGTCGATCAAGCCAGCAAGCCTACCAGTGAATTTTACGTGGCAACCATATGCCAGTCGGGTGCCGCCTGGAAGTGGGCCTCTGCCGAACCCGCCACCGAGCGCTGGGGAGCGCTGCAGTGATGCGGCGAGATGGATTCCAGCGCAGCGCGATTGGCGGCGTCTGCCTGCTGATGGCGGCGGTAGCGTTAAGCGGCTGTAACAGCATCGGCGGGTTTGCCGGTGCGGCGGCCGGCGTCGCCAGCGGCGCCGTTACCTCCAATCCCGCAGTCGGCTACGCCATCGGCATAGGGGTGCAAGCCGCTACCGACGCCACCACCAAATATATATTCCGCAACTGGCAGAAAGCCGAGCAGGATGAAATCGCCGCCATCGTCGGCCAGCTCGATGTGGGGCAGTCGCGGCGCTGGGCAATCGTCCATCAGATCGGCTACGGCAACGAACATGGAGAAGTGCGCGTCACGCGCCTGATCGATACTCCGCTGGCGCTGTGCAAGGAAGTGATATTGTCGGTCGATACGGGGGAGGGCGCGCAGTCGAATCGCGCCTGGTATACCGCCAGCGCTTGCCGCAGCGACGATGTGTGGAAATGGGCGGTGGCGGAGCCGGCGGTGGAGCGCTGGGGCAGCCTGCAGTGATTGCGGCTTTTACCAGCGGCCGGCCAGCATCAGAAAACCCGGAATCCAGCAAGAGACAATTCCGATTATCGCGGTAATGACACCCAATGAGCGAATGGTTTTTTGAAGCGCCAGCGCCAGAAAAAACAAGAACCAAAGTGCGCCCCAGGTCAGCCACATCATGGTCGAACGCATATCCTGGCTGATCGCCAGCCATGCCATCGGCAAGGTATTGATGGCGACGAACAGGCAATACCAGCCAAGTCCTTTGCCGTTCATGCCTTTCCATTGCACCACCGCCAGATACAGATAAGTGAAAGCAAACAGCAAGCCCGCCGCCACGCTGAGGTAGCCGGCATTGTCAGTGCTGCGGACCAAACCTAGCAAGCTGATGAACAGTGCAAGCGTGCCAACCAGAAAATTGAAGACAGCGTTTTCACGCGCCTCGATCCGGCCGGTCAGGCCGACGCCATTGACGACCAGCACTGCGCCGATGAACAGTAGAGCAATGCCCAACATGGTTTATTTCTTTCTGCAAGACTAGCTATGATTTTTATCGGCATGGCCGAACTTGCAGGGAAGATACTCGCTTCACCTATGCACAGGTATGCCGGAATTGAATAAGGCCAATATGCATATTGGCCTTGAATTTGAGCGCTACATGGTTTTAATGCAGAGCATCTCAACCACCCAGATACGCTTCCAGCACCTTAGGATTATTCAGCAGATTGCTGCCGCTATCGGCCAGCACAATCTTGCCGGTTTCCAGCACATAGCCGCGCTGGGCGATCCGCAACGCCTGGCGGACGTTTTGTTCCACCAGCAGAATCGTCAGGCCGGTGCGGTTGATTTCCTGGACGATGCGGAAAATCTCTTGCACCAGCAGCGGCGCTAGCCCCATCGACGGTTCGTCCAGCAGCAGCACGCGCGGCTTGGCCATCAGGGCGCGGCCGATGGCCAGCATCTGCTGTTCGCC
Source organism: Collimonas silvisoli (assembly GCF_018305005.1). GTDB lineage: Bacteria > Pseudomonadota > Gammaproteobacteria > Burkholderiales > Burkholderiaceae_D > Collimonas > Collimonas silvisoli. The sequence continues at coordinate 13,175 of NZ_JAGQEG010000067.1, read as the reverse complement.
GCCGGACAGGTTGCCGGCCAAACCGTCCTTGCGCCGTTGCAGCACCGGGAACAGGGAATAGACCCAGTCCAGATCCTTGGCGATCTGCGTTTTGTCCTTGCGGGTGTAGGCGCCCAGCGCCAGGTTTTCGGCGATGCTCAAGGTGGTCAGCGTGGCGCGGCCTTCGGCAACTTGCACGACGCCGCTCTGGACGATCTTGTGCGGCGACAGCTTGGTCAGGTCCTGGCGCTCGAACAGCACCTGCCCGCGAGTTGGCTTGAGCAAGCCGGAGATGGCCAGCAGGGCGGTGCTTTTGCCGGCGCCGTTGGCGCCCACCAGCGCTGTGATCTGACCTTCATTGAGCGCCAGGTCTATGCCTTTGACCGCTTCGATATGGCCGTATGAAACCGCCAGGTCCTGCACTTGCAGAATCGGTGTCCGGTTCATGTTGACTTCGCTATTCATTCTGCGTCTTCCTTACCCAGATAGGCTTCAATCACTTCCTGGTTATTCTTGATCTGGTCGGGGCTGCCTTCGGCGATGATGCGGCCGAAGTTGAGCACCGCGATGCGGTCGCACAGACCCATCACGAAACGCATATCGTGTTCGATCATGAAGATGCTGAAACCGCGTTGCTTGATATTCAGGATTTCTGTCATCAGCTCGGTTTTTTCGGCCGGGTTCATGCCGGCCACCGGCTCGTCGAGCAGCAACAGCTTGGGTTTGGTTGCCAGCGCCCGGGCGAATTCCAGCTTGCGCTGCTCGCCGTAGGACAGGCTATCGGCCAGCATCTGCGCCTTATGGTCCAGGCGCACCCATGACAGCAATTCCAGTGCGCGTTCGCGGGCCTGGGCTTCGATCTTGCGGAAACCGCCGAGATTGAACAGCAAGCTGCCAAAGCCGTAGTGCATATGGTCATGCATGCCGACCACGACGTTTTCCAGCAAGGTCATTTCCTTGAACACGCGGATGTTCTGGAAGGTGCGGGCGATGCCGCGTTCGGTAATCTTGTGCGGCGCCACCTTGCCGATATCCTGGCCGTCGAATTCGATGCCGCCGCCGGATGCGCGCAGCAGGCCGGTGATCAGGTTGAAGACGGTGGTCTTGCCGGCGCCGTTAGGGCCGATCAAACCGAAGATGCCGCCTTGCGGGACGTTGAAATTGACGTCTTGCAGAACCTGCAGGCCGCCGAAGTTCTTGCTGATGTTCTTGAGTTGCAACATTAATTATTTCCTCCAGCCTGCGGCTTGCGCTGGGAGTGTGCTCGAACCCATGTCCGGATCCGGCGCGGATCCCAGATGCCCTTCGGCAGATACAGGATCACCAATACCAGGATCAGACCGTTGACCACCGAACGATAACTGTTGAAATCGCGCAGCGCTTCCGGCAGCAGCGTCAGTATCATGCCGCCCAGGGTCGGGCCGATCAGGGTGCTGGAGCCGCCGAACACCGCCATGGTCAGGATCTCGACGGCGTTTTCGAAAGCGTAGTTGCCGGGGCCGATGGTGAAGGTGTAGTGCGCATTGAGGCCGCCGGCCACGCCGGCGATGGCGGCGCCGATGACGAAAGCCAGCAGTTTGTAGCCCGCCACATTGATGCCCATCAGGCGCGCCGCCACTTCATCTTCCTTGATGGCTTCGAAGGCGCGGCCGATTTTCGAGCGGCGGATGCGCGCCAGGATGTACAGCGTAAGCGCCAGCAGCAGCACGATGTGCCACCATTCGGTTTTCAAGGGAATGCCGTTCAAGCCGAGCGGGCCGCCGGTGATATCCATGTTCAGCACAATGACCCGCACCACCTCGCCGAAACCCAGGGTTGCCATCGCCAGATAGACGCCGGACAGACGCAAGGTCGGAATGCCGATGATCAGCGCCACCAGCGCCGGCAGCGCGCCGCCGATCGCCAGCGCGGCCGGGAACGGCAGGCCGGTCTGCATGCTGATCAGCGCTGCGGTATAAGCGCCGATGCCCATGAACGCCGCATTGGCCAGCGACAGCAAGCCGCACGACAGGGTGATATAAATCGACAGCGCCAGCATGGCGTTGACGCCGAGGCTGAAAATCACGGTGTTATAGGTCGACCAGAAACTATCCCACCAATCCATGAAGCCCATGCTTGTAATCAATTCAATCATCTCAAGCCTTCCTTTCCAGCACTTTGCCGAACATGCCGGAAGGCTTGACCAATAAAATCAGGAACAGCAAACCGAAGCCCACCGCGTCGCGGAAATCGCTGGAAATATAGGCCACCGTCAGCACTTCGGCAAAGCCGAGGAACAGGCCGGCGATCATGGCGCCGCGGATGTCGCCCATGCCGCCCAGGATGATGACGGCGATGCCTTTGTGCAGCATCGGTTGCCCCATGAACGGCGTAATCGCGTTGAACGACAGGCCGACCAGCACGCCGGCAGCGCCGCCCAGGGCGGCAGCGGCGAACGAGGTCAGGTAGAACAAGCCTTCGACATTGATGCCGAGCAGGTAAGCCGCTTTCGGCGATTCGGCGATGGCGCGCAAGGCGCGCCCGAGCTGGGTGCGGCGCATCACCGCCAGCAGCACCAGCATCAGGATGAAGGAAATCAGGACAATGCCGATTTGCACCGCAGTGACGTGCAGATGGCCCCAGTTGTAGCTGTCTTCCGGAATCGTGCCGACCGGGAAGCGCTTGTTTTCAGCGCCGAACAAACCTTGCGCCAGGCTGGTGAGGATGGTGGCGACGCCGATGGTGGCGATCATCGGCGCCAGATGCGGCGCGTTGCGCGCGCGCAGCGGCTTCAGCACCAGGTAATCGACCAGCAAGCCGATCAGGCCCGACACCAGCATGGCGGCCAGCATCGCCAGCCAGAGCGGCAGCGCCAGGTGTTCAACCAGCAGCAACGCGGCGTAGCTGCCCAGCATGAAGATGGCGCCGTGCGATAAATTGATCACGCCCAGCACGCCGAAGACCAGCGTGAAGCCCAGGGCAAACAGCGCATACACGCTGCCCAAGGAGAGGGCGTTGATGAGTTGTTGTTCAAGCATGGAGGTTTTTTCTTCTTTAAATCAGCCGCAAAAATAGTTAAGTGGGGTCAGAGTAACTCGTCGCGCTACGGCGACTCATAAACTCTGTCCCCTATTAACTGGATTACTTCAGCAACACAAACTTGCCACCCTTGGCAATATTCACAATCGCGTCCTGCTGCGCATCGTAACCAACTTCCTTGCCGGTCACCGGCGGCGCTTTGCGGAACGCAAACTTGCCAGTTGCGCCTTCAATCGTTACCGCAGGCAGGGCCTGTTGCAAGGCAATCCGGTCCTTGTCGAGCGCACCGCTCAGCTTGACGTTCTTCAAAGCGGCGGCCACCACGTGCAGGGCGTCGTAGGCTTGCGCGGCGAATTGATCCGGATCGCTGCCGAACTTGGCTTTATACGCTGCTATGAAGGCCTTGTTGGCCGGTGTCAGGTTTTCCGACGACCATGGGCTACCCATGATGGTGTCGTCGCCGGCGCCTTTGGCGATATCAAACAGCTTCGGCGAGTTCAGGCCGTTGCCGCCGATGAACGGTTGTTTCATGCCCAGCGCGCGGGTTTGCAGGATGATGTTGGCCGCTTCTTCGGTCAGGCAGGAGCAGACGATCGCATCCGGATTGCTGGCCTTGATCTTGGTTAGCTGCGCCTTGAAGTCGACGTCGCCCTTGGCATACGCTTCGGTGGTGGTGACCGGGATTTTCTGGTTCGCCAGGGTCGCCTTGAACACGTCGTAGCCGCTCTTGGTGAAAGCGTCGTCGTTACCGTAGATGATGGCGACTTTCTTGAGGCCGAAATGCTTGACCGCAGCGCGTGTGGTAACCGGCAGGACGTCGGCTTCCATTACGGAGTTGCGGAAGGTGAACGGGCCCATGGCAGTGATGCCGTCGGCGGTGTTGCTGGTGCCGAAAGCCACCACTTTGGCGGCATTGGCGATCGGGTCGGCGGCAAACGCCGAGTTGGACAGGGTAGGGCCGAATACCAGCAGAGCCTTGTCCTTGAAGATCAGTTTCTTGAAGACGTTGATGGCTTCTTCTTTCTTGCCTTGTTCGTCTTCGATGATCAGTTGCAGCTTGTTGCCGTTGACGCCGCCGGCAGCGTTGACTTCATCGGCCGCCAGCGAAAAGCCGTTCTTGATGGCGACGCCGTATTTTGCCGCAGGCCCGGTTAATGCGGCAGCCAGACCGAGCTTGACGTCGGCGGCGTGCGCGGCGCTGCCCAGACCGGCGGCAAGCATTAGTAAAGGAAGTGTTTTAAAGACTGCTTTGATTCCCATTTCTATATCCTCCAAGAGACCGTTTTTTGAGCGATTTCCTACATCATCAGATATGCAGCGACGTATTGACGCGACTGCGGCCAAAGGCATTATGAAGTAAGAAATCAGCTAGCGTTTTTATTTTGGTGCACGCTGGGTGGGCGCACCAAAAGTGAACAAAGTATAAGGGATTTTCGGTCTGAAATTCCTGGCGCGCCCACTACTCACAGGCCAGGTAAAGCGGATGTTTTACGCGGGGATGTTGCGACTGTTGGTCGATTATGGAGAGGTATTGCGCGGTTTTTGGCAATTATACCCGGCGTTCTGGCTTTGCGCTGCCGACCTTATGCCGATTCTGCATGGTGGAAAGCATTGCGCTTCCCACCGTCTTGAGGTTTGAATCAGGCCAGTTGCTGCCGCAAATGCTGGATCGCCAGGCGCACCTGGCGCGGTGCGGTGCCGCCGATATGATCGCGGGCCGCCACCGAACCTTCGAGCGTCAGCACCAGGAAAATATCGTCGTCGATCAAGGGCGAGAATGCGCGCAGCTGGTCCAGCGACAAATCGCTGAGGTCGCAAGCCTGGTCGACGCAGCTGCGCACGGCGTGCGCCACGGCTTCGTGGGCGTCGCGGAAGGGCAGACCTTTCTTGACCAGGTAATCGGCCAGATCGGTCGCGGTGGCGTAGCCTTGCAGGGCGGCGGCGCGCATCGCTTCCGGCTTGACCGTGATGCCGCGCGCCATGTCGGCGAAGATGCGCAGCGTATCGGTCAAGGTATCGACGGTGTCGAACAAGGGTTCCTTGTCTTCCTGGTTGTCCTTGTTGTAGGCCAGCGGCTGGCCTTTCATCAGGGTCAGCAGGGCGATCAGATGGCCGTTGACGCGGCCGGTCTTGCCGCGCGCCAGTTCCGGCACGTCGGGGTTTTTCTTTTGCGGCATGATCGAGGAGCCGGTGCAGAAACGGTCGGCGATGTCGATGAAGCCGATCCGTGGGCTCATCCAGATCACCAGTTCTTCCGACATGCGCGAGATGTGGGTCATCACCAGCGCGGCGGCGGCGCAGAATTCAATCGCGAAGTCGCGGTCCGAAACCGCATCCAGCGAGTTGCGGCAGACGTCGTCGAAGCCGAGGGTGGTCGCCACGCGCTGGCGGTCAATCGGGAAGGTGGTGCCGGCCAGGGCGGCGGCGCCCAGCGGCAGGCGGTTGATGCGCTTGCGGCAATCCTGCATGCGTTCGGCGTCGCGGCCGAACATCTCCACATACGCCAAGACGTGATGGCCGAAAGTGATCGGCTGCGCGACTTGCATGTGGGTGAAGCCGGGCAGGATGGTGTCGGCGTGTTGCTCCGCCAGATCCAGCAGCGCCAGGCGCAGTTCGCGCAGCAAGCCGCTGATGTCGTCGATGGCGCCGCGCAGATAGAGGCGGATGTCTGTTGCGACCTGATCGTTGCGCGAGCGGCCGGTATGCAGCCGTTTTCCGGCGTCGCCGACCAGTTCGGTCAGGCGTTTTTCGATGTTCAGGTGGACATCTTCCAGATCCAGCAGCCATTCGAACTTGCCGCCGGCGATTTCGCTTTGGATCTGGCTCATGCCTTGCTGGATCGCCGCGTAATCTTCAGCGCTGATGATTTTTTGATATGCCAGCATCTCGGCATGGGCCAGCGAGCCTTGGATGTCGACTGCGGCCAGGCGTTTGTCGAAAAAGACCGAGGCGGTGTAGCGTTTGACCAGATCGGAGACCGGTTCGGAAAAACGAGCCGACCAGGCTTCGCCTTTTTTGGAGAGTTGTGCTGTCATGATTGAGTATTGAACCGGGGATTGAATCGTGGGTTGGGCATCAGTGAAAATAAGCGAAAAATGCCGTCGCTGCTGTCCGCATGCGCAGCGACGGCGAACATCCATCTACAGGAACTACAGGAGCACCTTGCGCAGAAAGTCGCGCGTGCGTTCATTGCGCGGCTCGCCCAATACCTGCTGCGGCGGCCCTTGTTCCATGATGACGCCCTGATCGATGAAGAATACGCGGTCGGACACATCGCGCGCGAAACCCATCTCGTGCGTGACCACCACCATCGTCATTCCCTCTCCAGCCAGCGCCTTCATCACCGTCAATACTTCGCCCACCAGTTCCGGATCGAGCGCCGAGGTCGGTTCGTCGAACAGCATGACCTTGGGTTCCATCGCCAGCGCCCGCGCAATCGCCACACGCTGTTGCTGGCCGCCGGACAGCTGGTTCGGAAACGCATCGATCTTTTCCAGCAGGCCAACCTTCAGCAGCAGCTTTTCCGCCACCAGCGTCGCATCCTTGCGTGACATCTTCTTGACCTGCATCGGCGCCATGATCAGATTTTCCAGCACCGACATGTGCGGAAACAGGTTGAAGCGCTGGAATACCATGCCGACGCCGGCCCGCATCGCATTCAGGTCGATGGCGGGATCGTTGACCTTGACGCCGTCGACCAGGATTTCACCGCCGGACGCTTCTTCCAGACCGTTCAGGCAACGCAGGAAAGTGCTCTTGCCCGACCCCGACGGACCGATCACGCACACCACTTCGCTTTCTGCGATATCGCAATCGATGCCGCGCAGGATGTGCGCGTTGCCGTAATTTTTTTGCAGTTGTTTAACGTGTATCACCGTGCGTCACCCTTGCCATATCTTTTCTCAAGATGCTCGACGAACGCCGACAGAAGCAAGGTGATGCCCCAATAAATCAGCGAAATCGTCAAATACGGCTCCCAATAGCGCGCATAGGCGCCGGAGACCGTGCGTGCGGCGTAAGCCAGTTCAGCCAGGCCGATGGCCGAGGCCAGCGACGAATCCTTGACGATGGCGATCGCGTTGTTGCCCAGCGGCGGCAGCATGCGCCGGAACGCCTGCGGCAACACCACCTTGCGCAAGGTCTGCAGATAGTTCATCCCCAACGAACGCGACGCTTCGCTTTGGCCGCGATCGATCGACTGGATGCCGGCCCGGAAAATTTCCGATACGTAGGCGCCGGAATTGAGCGAAATCGCCAGCACCGCCGACAGGAAAGCGCCGTATTGCGAACGGATCTCCCGCGCCAGGTCGCCGCTGACGATCCAGCCGCCGCTCGGATTGATCAATAACGGCATCAAAGCGAAATGGATCAGCAGGATTTGCACGAACAGCGGCGTGCCGCGAAAAAAGCTGACATAGAAACGCACCGGCAGCTGCACCGCGTAACGCAGGAAATATTTATAAAACCCATGCCGCGCTTCGGCCAGACGGCCGACGCCCAGCACCAGACCCAGCAAGGTGCCGGCGATCACGCAAATGACCGCAGCCTTCAGCGTCATCCAGGTACCTTCGAGGAACAAAGGCAGGTACTCGTCAATGATTTGCCAGTGGAATGAAGAAAGCATAATGTAATCCGTGTAGAGAAATCAGATCTTGCGCGGATTATTGCAACGGCAGCGTTGGCACATTATCGTCAAACCACTCCTTGTAGATCTTGGCGTAAGAGCCGTCGGCAACGATTTTCTTCAGACCGGCGTTGATCTTGTCGAGCAGCGCCTTGTTACCCTTTTGCACCGCCATACCGAAATACTGGCGCGTAAACTTGTTGTCGCCGACCACCTTGAATTTCTTTTCCGGATGGCTCTTGATGTAGAACTTGATCACGCCGACATCGCCGACCGCCGCATCGACGCCGCCGCGATACAGTTCCTCCAGCATCAGCGGCGTATTGTCGAAGCGGTGAATCGCCACATTGTTCTTGCCGATCTCTTCCGAGACGACGATGTCGCCGGTGCTGGAATTGACCACGCCGACCTGCAGTTTCTTCAAATCGGCCAAGCCGCTCACCTTCGGCCCGTCGCCGACGATGATTACTTGGTCGGCAGGGAAATACGGCAGGGAAAAATCGACCATCTCCTTGCGCTTGTCGGTAATCGTGATGCCGGAAATCAGGATGTCGCGGTCGCCCTGGTTGACGGTGGCGAAGATGCCTTCCCAAGGCGTGCTGACCAGCTTGATGTTGAAGCCGGAAGCCTTGCTGACTGCCTTGATGATGTCGATGTCGAAGCCGACCAGCTCCTTCTTCGCTGTCTCGAATTCGAACGGGCGGTAGGTGCCGCCGGCGCCGACGACATAGGTTTGATCGGCGGCGTGCGCCGCAACGGCTGGCAACGCAAAGGCCAGAACGCTGCTGGCAAGCAAGGCAAATTTCTTGAACGACATGGTGCTTCTCCCGGGTTGATGAAATGTGCTAAATGTTTTAATTAGATGTGTATATCGCGTGTGACTATCGGGTGTGACTATATTACGCAGTTGATGAATCGAAAAAAATCGGGCGCTTCGTGCTTGTCGTCGGATAAGCCTGCCAATCGATTCAGCCGCGGATCAGGGTCGATTTGCCGAACAGGCTTTCGACCAGTTCCACCACCAGTTCAGCGGTCTGGTTGCGCACATCGCATGCCGGATTCAATTCCATGATGTCGAGCGACGCCAGGCGTCCGGTATCGGCGATCATTTCCATGCACAACTGGGTTTCGCGATAGGTCGGGCCGCCGGGTACCGCCGTGCCGACGCCAGGCGCAAACGATGGGTCGAGAAAATCGATGTCGAAGCTTACGTGCAGATGGGTATGTTCGTCGATTTGCGCCAGCGCCTGCTCCATCGTAAGGCGCATGCCGTGTTCGTCGATGTAGCGCATGTCGAACACCTTCAAGCCCAGCTCGTGCATATGTTGCTTTTCTTCACGGTCGACACTGCGTATGCCGATTTGCCGTATCACTTCCGGCTCCAGTGCCGGCACCTGGCCGCCGATGCTGACCAGTTGCTGCGGGCCGCGCCCCAACAGGCAGGCTACCGGCATGCCGTGGATGTTGCCGGTCGGCGTCGAGGCGCTGGTATTGGCGTCGCCATGTGCATCCAGCCACAGCACGATCAGTTTCTTGCCGGTCTCCCGGCAATGCTGGGCCACCGCGGCGATCGAGCCGATTGCCAGCGCATGGTCGCCGCCCAGCAAGACCGGCAGCTGGCTGTCGCGCAGGGAACTCAGCACCGCCTCATGGATGCTGCGGTTCCATGCGCTGACCTCGGCCAGATGGCGAAAGCCGTCGACCGGCGGCAGTTGCGGATTGGCCGGGCCGCTCAGGTTGCCTGCATCGTTGACCTGCAAGCCGTGCTGCTGCAGCGCCTGCTGCAGGTTCGCCACTCTCATGGCTTCCGGTCCCATCGAGGCGCCGCGCCGGCTGGCGCCGATGTCGCTCGGGGCGCCGATCAATCTGATTGTCTTCATCAAAATCCCATGCTTAATCGTTTTTCTTGATACTTGTTGCCTGGTCAGGCGAGCACCACGTCTATCGCCGACCGGCTCGGTTGCACCGGAATCCCTGCGATTGCCGCGCCATACAAATCTTTCGGATCGGCCAGTTGCGGGATCAGATCGATCGTTTGTACGTAGTCATCGCCCAATTGTTGGTCAAGATACCGCAATGCGGAAAAATCTTCCAGCGCAAAACCGACAGAATCGAACACGGTGACTTCTTCGGCCGAGTCGCGGCCACTAGCGGCGCCGGACAAGACTTGCCAGAATTCCGTCACCGGGAAATCCGCCGGCATCTGCTGCAACTCACCCTCGATGCGCGATTGCGGCTCAAATTCGACAATCACGCGCGCCATCTTCAAGACATCCTGGTGCAACTCCGTTTTACCCGGGCAATCCCCGCCCACCGCGTTCAAATGCATGCCGGGTTCAATCATGTCCGACGTCAGGATCACCGCGTTACGTTTGTCGGCCGTCACGGTTGTGACGATATCGGCGCCACGCACCGCTTTGGCAATGCTGTTGGCGCGGACAATCCGCAAGCCGCTATCAGCATAGGCGGCCAGATTGTGGCACAGCTTTTGCGTGGCGGACGGATCTACATCGAATACGCGCAATTCATTGATGCCGAGCAAGCGGTGGAAGGCGATTGCCTGGAATTCGCTTTGCGCGCCGTTGCCGATCAGCGCCATCGAGCGGCTGTCTTTGCGCGCCATATGACGTGCTGCCAGCAGCGAAGTCGCTGCGGTGCGCAACGCGGTGGTCAGTGTCAATTCGCTAAGCAGGTGCGGATAACCGGTGTTGACGTCGGCCAGTACGCCGAAAGCGGTGACGGTCATCAAGCCATCGTTGGTGTTTTGCGGATGGCCGTTGACGTATTTGAAGGAATATAGATTGCCGTCGGAAATCGGCATCAGCTCGATTACGCCGACCGCGGAATGGCTGGCCAGCCGCGCAGTTTTTTCAAAATGCGACCAGCGCAGGTAATCCTCCTCGATATAAGCCGCGATGGACTCGATGACGTGCTCGACAGGATTGCTGGCGAGAAAGGTTTGCAGTTCGTGAATTCCGATGTATTTGACCATGATCGATAGTGCTTGAGGTAGCCTTGGTTGATTTCGATGCAGGAAATTTTACATATAAATACTAGAAATATGCGTTCGTTATTGTGTAGATTAGATGGGAAATACGCAGCTTTATTGCATGGAAATGGAAAACATCATGGATAAGATCGATAAAAAAATTCTCGAATTGCTGCAAGAAGACGGCCGGACCAGCAATGTCGAGCTCGGTGAAAGCATTCATCTTTCGGCGCCGCAATGCTTGCGCAGGGTCAGGGCGTTGGAAGAGCAGGGGGTAATTCGCCGTTATGCGGCGCTGGTGGCGCCGTCGGCAGTCGGCTTGGGCGTGGTGGCTTTCGTCGCGTTGTCGCTGGATCGCGATCAGTTCAAGCAGGTGCGCGAAGTCGAGAAAGTAATCAAAGCCTTTCCGGAGATCATCGAATGCTTCACGATTTCAGGCGACTTCGACTATATGCTCAAAGTGGTCTCGCACGACTTGAAAAGCCTGTCGCATTTCCTGACCGACAGATTGATGCAGGTGCCGGGCGTGGCCGGCGTGCGCTCTATGATTTGCCTGGAAGAAGTCAAACCGCTGTCGAGCTTGCCGATTGAGATGGAGTATCTTTGATGCAAAGCAGCGCCGGTGCGTGCTGATGACTGCTTCGATTTATATGGATGGCTGGAAGCATTGGGCTTCCAGCCATTTTGATGCTTGGATTAACTGTACTAGCTCTATATGAACGCCTCCCGTTTGCAAGGCTCTCTTGTGTGCTGATGAACAGGATGGGCTGCAGTTCTATATCCGGCCTTGTTGCAGCCTGATACACTGCGGGCCTCGATGAAATCCGCTGACTCACACCTCATTCAGACTACGAGCTTTAAGCTCTGAGCTAATATCAGGTTTAGCGAGTCCCGGTCCGACCTGTTTTGTCATCACATTCAATTACCTACGCAACCTTTTGACGTGTAAAAATTGAATCTTCTATGTAATCAAAAACCAATCAGGCTGGTTTAAGGCTCACGTAATCCTTCTGGTACTGCCTGTCATGTGCCAACATGGCCCATATCGTTCTGGCCGTTTTGTTGGCCATCGCCACCGCGACTACGTTCGAAGGTCGCCGTTTCTGTATTTGTGCAACCCATGCTCCCGATTCCTTCGCATGACACAGCACGCTGCGCGCGCCTTGGATTAGTAGCATTCGTAAATACGTGTCGCCACGCTTGCTGATACCCAGTAATCTCACCTTGCCGCTAGTGCCGATCTGTCCGGGCACCAACCCGAGCCAGGCGGCAAACTCACGCCCTGACTTGAATGTGTTGGCGTCGCCCATCGTCGCCACCGCGGCCGTGGCCGTCAGCAAGCCCACACCGGGAATCTGGGCAATCATTTTGCTGGCCCTGTCTTGCTTCATCCATGCCAGCAGTCGTTTCTCAATCTGCGCGATCTGTTCGTCGAGTTTGCCCAGCATGTCCCACTGCTCACGCAACGTATCAATCAACACCGCTGGCAAGCGTTCCGCCAGCCGCGCCAACGCATCCTTCATGCCTCTATTTAGCGCCGCACGTCCAACCGCCATGACTTCACCGTATTCCGTCAGCAAGCCACGCAAGCCATTACTTTGCATCGTGCGAAACTTCACCAATTGCTGCCGCATCCGGTGTAATGCCAGCACCGCCTGCTGTGCTTCGGTCTTGACCGCTACCGCTCGCACGCCTGGCTGTTGCACTGCCAGCCAGATTGCGCGCGCATCGGCGACGTCATTTTTGTTGCCGCTCACGAAGGCCTTGACGGCCTTGCCCGGCATCAACTTGACCTCGTGCCCCATCTCCAGCAAGCGCCGCGCCCAGGGCTGCGACCCGCCGCAGGCTTCCATGCCAACCAGGCACGGCGCCAGGTTCGCAAAGTACTCCAGAAACCTGGCTCGCTTGAGCTGCTTGCTGAACACTTCACCTGTCTCTGTATCCACCCAATGCACCTGAAATACCTGTTGGGCGGTATCCACGCCAACCACGGTTTTGGTAGAATTCATGACGGATCCTCCGGTTTGCCTGTGAAGATTTCATTCTTCCCCTTTTGGCACTTCGATGCCGTCGGCCCGTGAGGATCCGCCTCCCTTATCCAACTCCCCCTTGCCAGCAGGGTTATCCACGGCATCGCTCGCCGCACCCTCTACAGTGCAAGAGCGGGCGGCGCGGTGGGTAACTCGGCACGGCTCGCTTGCATCAGGAGGGAGGCGTTCATTTCATTCAGACCTGACCAAGCATTCGCTGGAAGACGTCTCGTCCGGAAACGACCCTGAACTGCCGTTCACACCTCGAGACAGCGGACACTCAAGGTCTAGTTAGCCAGACTTGTCCTGGCGTGATTACGATCCCTTTCCGCACCTACCACGCGATTGATAAATGTAACAGTCTCCGTTCGACAATCCTTTGCTTCAGCAAGGTAGTCAACGAACGGAAAATTATGTGGCACGTCATGCCATACCGTCAGGGCAACATCACAGCCAGCTGCCTTTGCACGCTCCACAGCTCTAAGGCTGTCGTCTAATATAATTTCAGTATCAGATACGTGAAAATGCATCGGCG